>NZ_JAFGYX010000033.1:0-51138 GCF_017491625.1 Pseudomonas sp. 50_B | reverse complement strand
CCAGGGTGTGGGCGTTGGCATCGTGCTTGAAGAAATAGAACAGGCCTTCCTCGGTGGACAGGCGGTCGAACAGATAGAGGTCGGTGTCTCCGGCCTGGACGCAGTATTCACGCGGCGCATGCGGGGTATGGATGTAGGGCTGGTAATCAAGAACGCCGTGCTCGTCCAACACCGACTTGAGGATCTCGGGCACCGTCTTCTGCTGAAAAATACGCCAGTCGGAACTCAGGGCCAGGCGGGCCAGTTGCGGCTCCACCAGCAGGCGGTAACGGGTGCGGCGAAAGCCGGTTTTACCCTGGGTGAAGCTGCTGACCAAGCCATGCACATGCCGCACCTGCAGGCCGCCTTGCCAGATCGTCAGCAAGGCCGGCTGGTCGAGGATCTGGCCGAAGTCGATGGCACCGTTGTCGCTGGCCAGTTCGAGCGTCAGGCGAAAAGGCTCGGACAAGGCTTCTTCCAGGGTGAACTCGACGACCTCGAACGCCACCTGTGCGGTCAGCACGGAAAACGTGAACTGCAAATCCCTTTGACGCATGACACACATCTCCACTTAGAGAACCATTGGCCTTCCGAGCCCGACGAAAAAGACCGCAACCCTCCCCGCTCACGGACTATCTTCTGCATCGCGACATCCAGCGCGATATCCAGGACGGTTGCGCGCCCAGCGCCTCACGCAGTGCCTGAAGGCCGTCGCTACGCTCCTCCACATTGAAGGCCAACGCCGCTCGCAGGGCGGGCCAGCAATGCCCTGGAAGATGCTTGGGCGCCTGCAGGGTAAGCTCCAGTCGCTGATCACGCGCCTGGGTCGACGGCAAGCCTCGGAAGGGATGCTTGCCAGAGGCCAGTTCAAAGATCACGCAAGCCACGGCATACAGGTCGGCAGCGGCCGACAAGACACCGCCCTCCAGCAATTCGGGGGCAGCGTAGCCCGGCGTCCAGGCATTGAAGCGACTGCGGCTCAAGTGAGGCAGGCCAGGCAAGACACCCGCCTCGGCCTGACCCAGGCCGAAGTCGAACAGGCGCACGCCCTCTTCACCGAGCATCACGTTGCTCGGTTTCAGATCCCCATGCAGCACGCCGCGTCCGTGGCTGTAAGCCAGGGCGTCAAGCAGCGGCACGGCCACCTCCTGCAAGGCTGTCCACGGCAGGCCCGTCGGGTGCTCGCAGAGCAGCTTGTCCAGCGTCAGCCCGCGCATCAGCTCCATGGTGATGAACGCACAGTGACATTGGGCATCCACTTCAAAGCTGTGCAAACGCACGATGTTCGGATGGCGCAAGCGGCGCGTCAGGGCGAACTCGCTATACAGCACCAGGCTCGCATCCGGCGACTCGGAAAACTCCTCGCCCAACACCTTGAGGGCGTTGTAGGGATCGGGGTCGCCGAACTGTTCATGCAGCAGGTCGCGCGCGCGATAAACCGTGCCCATGCCTCCAGCACCGAGCAGCCGTTCAAGACGATAGCGACCCGCCAGCAATCGCGGCAGCGTGCCTACCGGCGCTGTTTGCGCAGCTTTGGCTTTGCCACGCTTTCGCGCCCGGCTGCGGCCCTTGCCCCTGGGACGCGCCACGGCAGGCGCAGCAGGTGGGGGTTTGACGAAGGCGAAATAGGTCAGGTCGCCGGCCTCAGCCTCACCGGCCAGGATGCGCTGCATATCGGGCTTCATATCCGTCATTGGCGGATCACCACGGCCGTCAGGTTGTCTCTGGCGGCGCCGCGCAATGCCCCTTCAAACAGGCGCTCCAGGGCGATCCGTGGCGACGCAAGGCTCAGCGCCCGGCCTAAGGCATCTCCGCTAAGTCCTTGGTAAAGACCATCGCTGCACAGCAGAAAAACATCGCCCGCATGGACCTCGAACTCCAGCACATCCAGGGCCAACCGCTCGCTGGCGCCCACCGCGCGAGTCAGGGCATTGGCATCGGGATGAGCACTGGCCTGTTCCGGACTCATCCGTTGCTCGTCCACCAATTGCTGCCTCAGCGAGTGATCCTTGGACAGTTGATACAGGCACTGCCCACGCCACAGATAACAGCGGCTGTCGCCCGCCCAGATACAGGCCGCGCGGTTGCCTTGCAGCAACAACGCCACCACGGTGCTGCCAACAATGCTGTCTTGGCGCCCCACACTGACCGTCAACTCCTGGCCAAGGCGCCGGTTGAGCCAGTGCAGGCATTGGCGCAAGTCATTGAGCCGCCCCTCGAAACTGTCACGCAGCGACAACTCCGCCAGGCTGGCGACAATCAGCTGGCTGGCAACATCTCCGCACTGGTGGCCGCCCATGCCATCGGCGACCACCCAGAGCCCCTGCTCCGGGCAATCGAGAAAGGCATCTTCATTGCGCAGCCGCACCTTGCCCGGGTCGGTCCGTGCGGCGCTGCGCCAAGTGCCGGCACCCAACATCAGAGCTGCGCCGGCATACGGAATGAGCGCAGCACGCCCATGTCGAACGGGTTCGGCGTGCGCTGGCTCAGCAGCAGATAGTTGGCACGCAAGCCACCCAGCTCGGCCTTGAGTACCAGCACATCACGACCGGTCAGGTACTCGGTCTGCATCAGGTCGAGCAGACGGAACAACGACCAGGGCCCGGTGTTCTTCTCGATACCGATGGGCCGGCCGACCATCTTGTCCAACACCAGGCTGGCACGCCCTTCTTCAGCATCGGTGGGCCACTTGAAGGACATCGGCACAATAGGGCCGTGCCGGTATTCCAGTTGCCGGTTGCCAAAACGGAACTCGGCCCGACTCACCGCCGGGTCGAGGGTGTAGGGCTCAAGCCTGAACTGCACCTGGGGCTCGGCCGGGTTCTCGGCGAAGAATCCCTGGCGAATCACTTGCGCGGCGACCATCTGCTCAAGGTACGCCTTGTTGATCGGCAGGCTTTGGCCGTCGATGCTGCGCAAGCGGTAGCTACCCGGATCACCACTGACGAAAGGTCGTATGTAGGTGTCGAAGAAGCGCTCGGCGATGCCCTGAGCCTTGAAGAACTCGCGAAAATCGTTGACGGCCACATCGCTGGTGCTATGGGCATTGAACGGATAGCGCTTGCGGATCGCCTTACCGTAGAAACTGTACAGCTCGCTCTGGTATCGCTGGTTGAGGTACTGGTACGAATCATTGAGCACCAGGCGCCAGGCGTCCTCGGCCAGCGAGTTGAACCACAGGCTCACCGGACGCGGCAGGCGCGCCGAGGCATTGCGCAGGCTGCTCAGGGCATCGCGCTGGCCGCTCATGCGCGCCTTGGCCATTTCAAACGCAGCCTGATCAGGCTGGCTGGCCCGCGCCAGGCTGGACAGCTGCAGCTGCAGGTCGTTGATTGCCAGCAACGCCGGGGTCAGGTCCGCCGCCGGGCCGTTGTTGTCGTCCAGCAAGCGGTGCAGCGGGTCGAAGCGACGTTGCAGCGCCTTCTTCGCCGTATCCGGCAGGCTCTTGGCCAGGGCCTGGCGGGCCTTACCTGCGACAGCGGCCAGCCCCTCGCCCTGCGCACCCGGCGCTGCATCCCCGGTCTTGCCAGCCTGCGCCGTCTCGTCGGCAGCCTCGAGCACGCTCTGGAAGCGGGTGTTCTCACGGATCTCCACCAGCAACTGCAAGAGCGGCGAGTTGGCCGCGGTCAGACTGGCCAGTTGTTCGGCCCCATCGCCGGCATCGTTGAACGGCGGCAGGCTGACCCGGCCCAGGGCTTCGCTCCAGTGGTTGGCATAGTCGCGAAAGTACAGTTGCTCCAGCTCGACCATCAGCCGACGCAGATCCATGCCACTGATTCCCGAACCTTCGCCCAGCACCCAGTTGTCACGCAGGATATCGGTGACCAGCGCCGTGCCCTGGATCGAAAAATACTGCTGATAACCCTGCTGGGTATAAAAACCCGGGATCACATAGTCAGTGCCGACAAACAGATTGCCTTGTGGCCCCAGGTGCTGGCTCAGACGGTATTGCGGCAAGCTGCGAGCCTGCTCGCGCAGCACTCGGTAGACCACGTTGGCCAACGATTCGCTGCGCAACACCTGACGGGCCTGGCTCACCAGAGCCTCGTTGAGCGGATAGCTGAATGGCAATTGGAGCAGGCGTTCGAAGTGCCCATTCAGACCGTTCTGCAAGGCGCTGTTGCCGGCGTAGCGGCTCGACCATTCTCGCGCCACCCAGTCCTTGAGCAAGGGCGGATCACGGCGATCCTGCAGGTTCAGCATCAGATACGCGCGCAAGCTGTTGAGCAGGCGTTCGCGATCGCGCATGTTGGCGCGAACCTGCCCTTCGAGCATCTGCGCAACCCTTGGCAACAGTTGCTCCTGCAACTCACGCTCATAGGCACGCAAGAGCACCGGACGGCTGGCATCGCCTTGATACAGCCCAACCCGCTCATGCAGTGGCACCTCGCCCCCGGGCGCAAAGACCTGGGTGGCCGCATAACGAGTGTCGAGGGGTTTGAGCAAGGCCTGCGCGTCATCCCGCGCACTCAAGGCCGCGCGTTGCTCACTCCAGCTCTGCGCCAGTGAACGCAGTTGCTCCAGGCGCCCGTGGTTGGCCGAGAAGCTCCCCGCCCACAGCATGCCAAACACCGCCAGGGCCGCCAGGGCGCCCACGTACAGAGCACGCTGGCCCCAGTGAATGCGTCGGCGCTCGCGTTGGTCCAGGCCGGCCAAGTCGGCCTCGGGAAAAATCACCCGGCTCAACAGGCGATGAATAAAGCGCGAGCGACCGCCGCGCAGGGTCGGCAGGACGGCAGCCGACATGCCCAGGGTCGCGCCGATACTGGCCGTATCTTGATCGAGCTGTTCGATCAGGTGCGGCGCACTGGTCAGGTAGAAGCCCCGCAGCTGGCTGGGGCGCTGATAGCGGTTGCCGGTGAATGCCATGTCGACGAACAGGCACAAGCGCTCTCCGATCTGTCCCAATTGGTGTGGGAAGTCGAGAATGCGCCCACGCCGCTGGGTGTCTCGCTCCTGGTGCATGCGCATGATCACCTGGCTGTTCAAGCGCCGCAGCAACTCCTCGAACTCCTGGCGAAGAACTGCCACATCGGTGCCGCTTTGTTCCTTGCCAAAGCTGGCGCCGAGTACCTGATCGCTTTCCTCACGGCTCATGTGATCAAAGAACTCGTCAAACCCCGCCAGTTGGTCGGCCTTGCTGAGCACCAGGTAGACCGGGACATCGACATGCAATTTCTGATGAACATCCTGCAAGCGCATACGCACCTGCTGCGCCAGGGTCTCCAGTTCCTGCTCGTCGGCGCTCAGCAGTGCCGCTACCGGAACCGTCACCAGCACACCATTGAGCGGGCGGCCACGACGACGCTTGCGCAACAGACCCAGCAAGGTGTTCCAGGCACTGGCGTCGACGTCGGCGGCGCCTTGGCTCAGGTAGCGGCCGGCCGTGTCGATCAGCACGCCATGCTCGGCGAAGTACCAGTCGCAGTGACGGGTGCCGCTGGTGTCGCGGGTCAGCTTGCGGCCCATTTTGTTGAGCGGAAACTCCAGGCCCGAAAAGTCCAGCAGGCTGGTCTTGCCGCTGCCTTGGGGACCGAGCAGCAGGTACCAGGGCAGGTCACTGCGCCAACGCTCGCTGCGACCGCGGTACAGGCTTGAGGTCTTTAGGGTGCGCAGCGCGTCCTTGAAGCGCTCATGGAGCTCTTTGTGCTCCTGGTCGATCAACTCGTCGCGCTGCATGCGCTGCTGCCCGGCCTCGCTGTCCAAGACGGCTTTCTTGCGGACACCGGCGCGCCAGCTGACAAAGACCATCGCCAGCCCCCAGATCAGGAACAACGCGCTGATGGTCAGCAGGCGCGAGGTTGCGCTGGCCCAGAACTTGTTGTCGTTGACGGCCAGTAGTGGCCCGACGAACCACACCAGCGATGCCACACTCAGCACCAACAGCAGCGTCCAGACCCAGGTCTGACGCAGCAAGGCGCCGGCTTTATTGAAGAAGTTTTTCATCACACGTCCCTGTCTTACTGCTGGGGCTGGACCACCACCGGGTCAAGCGGTTGATACGTCTGCAACAGGCTTTCGCGCTGCTGGCCCAGCACCCAGGCAAACCCCGAGTACATCACCAGCAGGCAAACCACGGTGAACAGCGCAACCATCCACCCCGGCACAATGCGCACCAGGCTGCGACGCTGATCGCCGAGCCCTTCCCAATGTGGCGACAGCTCACGAGGCACATCGCCCCGCAGCTGGCGGATCTGCCGGTACAAGGCGTCGCGAATCCCCTCAAGCTCGAGCACGCCGCGGGGAATGACCCGGTACTTGCCCTCGAACCCCAACGACAGGCACAGGTACATCAGCTCCAGCATCGGCAGATGCTTGACCGGGTTCTTCGACAGCCGATCCAGCAGTTGGAAGAACTTTTCGCCGCCGAAGGTTTCGTTGTGAAAGCTGCTGAGCAGACTCATTTGCGACCACTGGCTTTCATTGCCCCAAGAGGTGCTCACCACCGCCTCGTCGACCACGGTGCACAGCACATAGCGGGCGGCCATCACCTGGCTGCTCTGCGCACCGTCCTGCAGGGCTCGCGTGTCGAACTGCCTGAGGCCGGCACTCAGGCGCCTATTGAGTGCACGCAAGTCTTCGGCAGACGTGCTGTGCTTGAGGCGAACCACTTCCGACAGCAGGTCGGACGCCGCCGCCACGAGCGGGTTGAGGCTGACGCTGAAGGATTGCGCAGGGCCCAGGCGTGCGGCATAGATCATCCGTTCCTCTAACTGCTCGAAACGGGGGGGATCGGCGAAGTCGGTCAGCGGGTTGCGCTCCGGGCCATGCCCAAGGCGGTCAAGCAAAACGGTTTTATCGTCCTGAGGGTGTTCCAGATCCTTGATCATGTCGTTCAGTTCCTGATGGCCCAGAATTTCAGCTCAAGCTCGGCGAACTCACCGGAGACGTGGAAGGCGAAACCGCCCGAACGCTCCAGTTGCGCCAAGTCCTCGGGACTGAGGTCGAGGATGAAATAGGTCTTGTTGGAGTGGAATGCGATCTGTCGCGGCGCCACCGGCAAGGGCCGGACCTTGATCCCCGGCAGATGCAGGTTGACCAGTTGCCGAATGCTTTCCACCGGTCCGACCTTGAGGTGCGACGGCAAGCGATGACGCAGTTCTTCAGAGTCACAGTTGGCACTGGCCGCAAGCACGAACGAGGCCGACTCCAGCAGCTTGTGATCATGCAGCGGCGACACCAGCACCCCGTACTGACGGGCCTGCAGCACCAGTTCGATGGCGTGCTGCTCAAGCACCATCGACAGCACCTGGCGAATGGCGTCCATCAGTTTGCGAAAGCTCGCCCCCTGGTCGCTGTGCTGATAGCGGCTGTCCAGCCGTGGACGCTTGCTGTCACTGGCGAAAGTCGCCAGCTCCCCGAGCATGACCAGCAGCGAGCGGTAGAGCTCCTCCGGATGGACATGTTCAAGATCCAGGTAATGGCGCAACAGCAGTTCGGTGCGGTTGATCAGTTGCAGCATCATGAAGTCGCCCACCTCGGCACCACCGACCTTGCCGTTGGAGCGAATCCGCTCGGCGATGGTGTCCCCCCGATGACTGAGCATGCTGATGATCTCTTTCAGGCACGAAAGCAGATAGGTGCTGGCATGGGTGTGCAGGAAGGTCGGCACGAAATCCGGATCGAGGCTGATCACGCCATCGGAGGTGGCATCCAGCACTTCACAGACTTTCAACTTCACATAGGCCTGCCCGCTCTGCTGCTCGCCCAATAGCAGACGGAAGTCCGGACGGGCACAGCTGAGCTGGCTGCTGGAATCATCACCGGCGTTGGAGTCGGCGATTTCCGCCTCGTAGACGATGTAGCGCGCCAGCACATCGGATTGCTCTGCGCGCCGCGCTTCGATGTGGTTGCCCGTGACCAGCGGCAAAGCCAGGTAGACCGGCGTGCTCCCCGTGTTGGGCGGTACATCCAGGGCCAGTGGCTCGGTATCGTCCCCCAGCTCGAACAGGCTGCCGTCCGGCAAGATACCGGAGGCCCGGCTGATCACCAGCTTGCCCATGTTGAGGAACTGCAGATCGATCTCCAGCGCCAGAAATCCCCAACTGTAACTACCCAGCAGCTGGGTACGGGTTTTCATCTGGTAATCGTAGTAACGGTCGTTGTGCTGGAAATGCTGAGGCCGCAGCAACATGCCTTCCTGCCAAATGATTTTATGCACGTTCATCAATTGTCATCCGCTTGGGTGGACACATCGTTGCTGTTGCGGATGCCGGACTGGTCGAGGATCAGGCCGACCTCGGTCACCTCCTGCGGGGTGAGCTGCACCACATAACGCCACTGGCTTTCCGGCAAATCACGATAAGCCGCAAGCACGCCGACGAAACGGCTCCCGTCCTCGACCCGCAACTTGAATTCGAGGCTTTCCCCCGGGCGCAACTCCAGCTCTTCACTGGCCACCAGATCCGGTGCCAGGGACTCCCTGGCGCGCTCGTAGAGACTGAAAAAGTCGGCGTTCTCGAACGCGACGGGATGCTTGAGTTCCATCAACCGCACCACGATCGGCGACGCACGCCCATTGAGGTCGGGGTTGAGCCGGTCGCTGGCACTGAGCTTCAGGTTCAGCTTGGTCAGGGTCGAATACGGCGACATCGATGCGCAGCCGGTCAACAGCCCCAAGGCCATGAGCAGCGTCAGGGCCTTGAGTAATGGGTGGGTACGGCGAGACATGCAGGTCATCCTTGAGCATCGAGGTGGAGGGTGGAGATCAGGCGGATCTGCTCTTCATAGGCCTGAGCAAAATCCCGCGCCAGCAGGCGCTCGTTCCAATCGTCGTCCTGACACAGCGCCTGGTGATAGCGGCGGTACGCTCGCCAGCGGCTACCGGAAGTCGCCAGCAACGGTTGCTGGCCATCGCGCTCGAAACGTAGCGTCAGCTGTTGCGGCGAAAAGTGTTCGAGGGTGCTACGCACTGCTGCGCGGCTGGCGCTGAGCAGCGCCACCTGGTGCGCCTGCAGGTCGCGAAAAGCGCGGGAAATCGCCTGCTCGGCAGACAGTTGCCCAGGCTTGTGGTCCAGCAGCAGGATGCCCAGTAGCGCTTCGCAATCCACGGCGAACTTGAACGGGTTCTGACTGTTGCCCTGGGCCGTGGTGAGGGCCAGGCGCAGCTCGTTTTTCAGCTCGCTGCGGGTTCGCAAGCTCTGCTGCAAGCCCCCCATGCTCTGCTTGAACAGCCCCGCGACATTGATTGCCAGGGCCTCGCGCTGATCGAGATCGAGCGTCTGCAGATCCACCCCCAGGACCGCGCCAAAACGCGCCCAGAAAGCCTCGCTTTGGCAAGCCGGCGCCTTGGGCTCGGGTAGCGCCTGCGGCTCGGGGGGGGCCACCAGTTCCGGGACCAACAGGCATTCCCTATCGATGCGGGCATAGTCAGCTCGCTGTCCAGGCTCCTGGTGTGGCACATCAAGCGCGCTCAGCTCGTCTAGCTCTGCCCCACTGTGTTCCTGCTGGTCCAATGCGTTGAGCGGGTCGAGGTCAATGAATGCGTTATCCGGAATGATGCTGCCGGCCGCTTGTGGACGACCGGCTTCAACGGCGAAGGCTTCCGGGGCTTGCACCAGGCGTGCACGGATCTCGAAATCCCCCAGCAAGTAGACACTGCCCTGCTCGATACGCTGGGCTTGGCCCTTGCGCAGGCGCGCGCCACTGCCACGGTCCTGAATACCGTTGCTGCTGGTATCGGTGAGGAAAAACTGGCCATCGCGGTAGCTGACCAGCGCATGATGGTTGGACAGATGACGGTTGCTATCCGGAATCTGCCACTCGCAATCCTCTCCCCGGCCGATGGTGCCACCCGCCCGCCTGAAAGTTTTGCTGCTCAAGTCCGCCGGCACGAATTGCTTGGCATTGAGCACTTCAAAAACCAGTTCCATGATGCTGCTCCTTGCGCTCACTTGCCGCGATTGACCGCCTGCGGATCACCCAGCGGGCGATAGGTGTCATCGTTGAATTTGTAGTTGCCGCTGCAGGCGCCGAGGCCGACCACAACAACCAGGGTCAAGAGGACGGCTTGCCAGTGACGAACAGACATCAGAAGGTCTCCATAGGTAGACAGTGCACAAGACGCCCTCCCTTGCAGGCGCGCCCAGAAGTACGAAAAACCAGCCAAGGCTGCATGCCTCGCTAGACCACAAAGTCATCAAGATTGATGTTCAGGCGCCCCAGGCGGTACAGCAGCGTGCGACGGGGCAATCCCAGCTCCCGGGCCGCCAGGGTCTGATTGCCGTCGTTCTTGCGCAGGCAATCGAGCAACAGGTGGCGTTCGACTTTTTCCAACTGCTCGCGCAGGTTCAGACCCGACTCTTCGGGCATGACTTCAACGTTCAGGGAGAAATGCTCAGCCATCAGTTCACCGTCTTCACAGAGCAGCACTGCACGCTCCACCAGCCCCTTGAGCTCGCGCACGTTGCCTGGAAAGGCGTAACCGGACAGATGATTGAGGGCCGTCGGCGACCAGCTCACCGGGTCCTTTTGCAGGAAGGCACAGGCCTTGTCGGCGAAATGCCGGGCCAGGTCGAGAATGTCGCCTTCACGCTGTCGCAACGCCGGCAACTCGATCGGGAACTGAGCCAGACGGTAATACAGGTCCTCACGGAACTTGCCCTCGCCCACCAGCGCCGTCAGATCGCGGTGGGTGGCGGCGATGATCCGCACGTCGATGGTGTGCGTGTCGTTGGAGCCCAACGGGCGGATCTCGCCGTCCTGCAGTACCCGAAGCAATTTGGCTTGCAGGGACAGCGGCATGTCGCCGATTTCGTCCAGCAACAAAGTGCCGCCATTGGCCGCATCAAACAGTCCGGGGCGATCGCGGTCAGCGCCCGTGAACGCCCCCTTGCGATAACCGAACAACTCGCTTTCCAGCAGGTTTTCCGGAAACGCCGCGCAGTTCTGCACCACAAATGCCTGGGAACGACGCGGGCCGTAATCATGAATGGCACGCGCCACCACTTCCTTGCCGGTACCGGTTTCGCCACGCAGCAACACGGTGTAAGGGCTGTGCAGGACCTTGCTGATCAACTGATAGGCCTGGCGCATCGCCGGACTGGTGCCGATCAGGCCATAACCACTGGTGATGACCTCGGGGGGCAGAAGCGGCGCAGGCTCGCCCGCGGGCAGGCGCAAACGCTGGAGCAACGCCCATTGTCCAAGGACAAACGCCCCCAGTTGGCCCAACGACTGGGCAAAGGCTTGCAGGTCTTGCTGTTGCGGGCTGGCACACAACAGCAAGCCTTCGACAGCCTTGCGCGCGTTGACCAGCGGTACGCATAACAGTGACTGCCACGCAGCGCTGTGCACGGGCAGGAAGCTGGTGTCGTGGAGGCTGTGGTTCAGGCCCACCAGGCTCACCACCCGGTTCTGGCACAGGGCAAACTGCAGCAGTTGCTCACCGCTGTAATCGCTCGGCAGGTTGATCACTTCCCGCGGTTGCAAAAGGCCACCGAGGCATTCGGCGCGCAGTTGCAGGCAGCTATGGGTGGCATCGAGCAGATACAGCTGACTCAGTTCACAGCCACTGAGCTGTGCTGCGCCTCGCACAAAGTCTTCAAGCAGCACAGCGCCTTCCGTCGCCCGGGACAAAGCGGAGAATTGCGCCAGCAGTGCCTCTGCATAGGCCAGCGGCTGCGGCACCCGAGTGAACATGATGCCCACCTCAGGCGAACTCGCAGGCCACGCCACCGCTGCTATCGAGCGTTGCGTACACACGTTTGAGGTTCTCGCCGGTGGCCATGGCCGCCAGCAGACGGTCGGCCACCAACGGCAGGACGTGCAGGTCGAGCAAGTAGTCGATCAGGCGTGCACCGCTTTCGCTCTGAGTACAGCGTTCGGCCAAGTGATCGACCAACGCCTGGCAGTGGCTGAACTCCAGCTGCCGAGCGTTCAGCCGCTCACCCAGTCGCGCCAACTTGATTTCGATCAGTTCACGCAGCACCGGGCCACTCACCGGGTAGTAAGGCACCACGCGCATACGTGCCAGCAGCGCCGGTTTGAAATGCTTGCTCAATACCGGACGGATCGTCTGCTCCAGGGTGTCGACACTCGGGCGCTCGCCGTTCTCGCACAGCGCGCTTATCCGCTCGCTGCCCAGGTTCGAGGTCATCAGTATCAGCGTGTTGCGAAAATCGATCTCGCGCCCTTCGCCATCGTTGGCCACGCCCTTGTCAAAGATCTGATAGAACAGGTTGAGCACATCCGGATCGGCTTTCTCGACTTCATCGAGCAGCACCACGGAGTAGGGTTTTTGCCGCACCGCTTCGGTGAGCATGCCGCCTTCGCCATAGCCGACATAACCCGGCGGAGCGCCAATCAAGCGTGAAACGGTGTGTTTCTCCTGGAACTCGGACATGTTGATGGTGGTGATGAAACGCTCACCGCCATACAGCAGGTCTGCCAGGGCCAGGGCGGTTTCGGTCTTGCCCACACCGCTGGGGCCCACCAGGAGAAATACGCCGACTGGTGCGTCTGGTTTATTCAGGCCTGCGGCCACGGCACGCATCGAACGATCCAGAACCTGTACCGCCTGGTCCTGACCGCGAATACGGGCACTCAGGTCAGTGGCGAAACTCGCCACCTTGGCGTTGTGCTCACGGGCCAGCTGCGCCAGCGGTACGCCGGTCCAGGCGCTGATGACTTCAGCCACCAGGCGTGGACACACCTCGAAGCTCACCAGCCGATCCCGGGTTTGCGCATCGCTCAGGGCGCGATGGGTGTAGTTGAGTGCCGACTCCAGCTCCACCACGCCAGGCCCGGCTTGCCCATCAGTCTCCCGGCCGGCATCCGGCGAGCCTTCGCTGTCCTGTGTCGAGCGCAGAGGGCTGGCGTCGCGGGCCCTGGCCAATTGCACACGTAACTGCAGCAGGCGCTCGGCCAATGTGCGTTGCTCATGCCAGAGTGTTTCCAGGGCCTGCTGTTGCTCCGCGGCATCGGCCAGCCGCGCTTCCAGGCTGTCCAGGACCTCCTGGTCGATCTTCAGTCCGGCTTCGGCGTCGCGCCGCAGAGCCTGGCACTGACGCCGTCCCTCAGCACACTCGCCACGCAGACGCTCCAGACGCTCAGGCGCCGCTGCAAGGCTGATGCGAACCCGGGCACAGGCGGTGTCGAGGACATCGACAGCCTTGTCCGGCAATTGGCGCCCGGCGAGGTAGCGGGCCGAGAGCTCGGCGGCGGCCACCACGGCGTCATCACGCAGGTAGATACCGTGGCTCTTCTCATAGACCTGGGCCAGGCCTCGCAGAATGCTCACCGCCTCGGCAACGGTGGGTTCGTGCAATTGCACGGGTTGGAAACGCCGAGCCAGGGCCGGATCTTTCTCGAAGTATTTTTTGTATTCGCTCCAGGTGGTGGCCGCAATGGTACGCAGCTCACCGCGGGCCAGGGCCGGCTTGAGCAGGTTGGCCGCATCGGAGCCTCCGGCATTGCCGCCCGCACCGATCAGGGTATGAGCCTCATCGATGAACAGGATGATCGGTTTGGGCGAGGCTTTGACCTCATCAATCACCCCTTTGAGGCGTCGTTCGAATTCACCTTTGACGCTGGCGCCCGCTTGCAGCAGCCCCATGTCCAGCGAGAGCAGCTCAATGTCCTTGAGCACGGGCGGTACTTCTCCGGCGGCGATGCGCGAGGCCAGACCTTCAACGACCGCGGTTTTACCGACACCGGCCTCACCGACCACAATCGGGTTGTTCTTGCGGCGACGGGCGAGGATGTCGACCATCTGCCGGATCGCATCGTCGCGGCACAGCACCGGGTCGAGTTGGCCGTCTCGCGCCTGTTGGGTGAGGTTATGAGTGAAACGCTGCAACAGCGACTCCCCCGCTGCCGCCGGCCCGCCGCCGGAGATTCGTTGCTGTTGTGACAGAGCAAAATCCTTCAGGCGTTCGATGTCCAGCTTCGCCAGCAACGGCTGGTAGCGACTGCCGGCATAACGCATCGGGTTGCGCAGCAAGGCCAGAATCAAGGCCGCCTGCTCGACCTGGCTTTGACCCAGTTCAAGATTGGCCACCAGTAATGCGTCCTGCAGCCACTGCACCAGTTCCGGAGCGAACACCGGGCTGCGCGAGCCGCTATCGCCGACTTGCGATTGCAGTGCCTCAATCAACTCGCCGGCCTCGACTTGCGCGTCCTGCAACGCCCGGGCAAGCAGACCCTGGGGACGCTCCAGCAAACCCAGCAGCAGGTCTTCGACCAGCACCTTGTTGCCGCCACGGGCGACGCAGCGCTCAGCGGAACGCTCCAGGTCGCGGCGGGTTTCAGCGTCCAGTGCCTGGATAAGTTGTTGCAGGTCTAGGTTGATCATGGGTCATCTGTCCTTAATGAATTTTGCTGCCCAGGGTCACCACGCCGTCGGCCTTTTCATGACCGAGCCAACTGGTCCACCCCAGACGACAGGTGTTCTGTTCACCGATGCACAGTTCGCGGATTTCCTCCTGGCGCAGCACCAGGCGAATGTCGTAGTCCAGTGGATCACGCAGGGTGAACCGCACCAGCGCGCACAAGGGCTGGTAACCGAATCCGATCGGCAGGAACTCGTGGAAGCGTTGCCAGTCGAGCTGGCTGATATGAATGCGGAACTTGCCGCTGCGGTCGCGCACCCGCTCGCCCAGTACCAGGTCCTCGGCGAGCAGGCTGTTGGCCTGCCCCAGGCAATTGCGCTGCTCGTCGAGAATCTCTACCCGGCGCTCGATGCACTGCTCGATCACCAGGTCTGCGTGCTTGAAGTAGTAGCGCAGCACCGCCTCGATCAGCGCCGCCGAATGGGCGCGCAAGCTGAGCAATCCCAGGTATGGCAGCAAGCGTTTCCAGTTCAGTTCCTTGGCCTTGCGGATCTCTTCGCCACCCAGGCCGATCAAGGCAAACAAATGCGCTGAAAACGGGTCCAGGGCACCACTCTTGAAGCTGGCGCGATAGCGGTATTTACTCCAGATCGGCAGCATCAGGCGTTGCAGGCGGTGATGGAACAGATCGAGGAAGTTGCGTGTCGGGTTGCCCTCCTCGCCATCGCCCAGGGCCTGCTCGCCATAGAAGGCCGGCAAGGGTGAACCCGCGCCGAACAACCCGATCAGGTTGAAACGCAAACGTGCACGCATCTGGCCGCGCTCTTCAAAAAACTCCACGCGATCAACATCGCTGCCAGGGAAACCCAGGCTCGGATTGGCCTGGAACTCCAGCTGATCGTAGAGTTCCTCTTCACTCAGGTACGGATGGGCATCACGCAAGCGATCGACGACCAACAGTACGGCCTGAAACAGCGAATACTCTCGTATTACCGTGCTCAGTCTGCTTAAAGCAGGGGCTGCAGCCCCATGCGTGGCGCCCATTTGTACACCTCTCCCTGTGTACTTTTTACCCGCAGCTCATGGTAGGAATTGAGACTGGCGTAAAGAGCAAAAAACTCGTTAAGAACCGACGCGAAAACGAACAGGTCGCCTTCACCGATATAGCCTTGGGGATCGATACTCAGCTCGGTGCGTAATCCACGCAGCGGCAAACCTCGGTGCAGGCGGTCGACGTGCTCGTGACGTATCGACTTGAGCCCGCCCAGCAAACGCTTGCTGACCTTCTCCAGGTGCTGGTCGTAGTAGCGTGGCAAATCGTAGGTTTCGAGGATCACCTTCAACGCATCGACGTTGGCCAGCGACAGATAGTTGAGCGACATGTTGCTGATGAGCTTCCACAGAAAATTGCGGTTCAGCGGTGGTGCGTAGCTCGACGTGACCGGTGTGATGTTGCGGAAGCTGAGAAACTCCGGGGTTTCCTCGCACAACTGGTTGATGTCGCCGAGCTTGAGCCGACGCGGCAGGTTCTGGTTGGTGCACATCAGCTCGATCGACAGGGTTTCCTGAGCCTCGGTGTGACGGATGCCGAAGCTCAGGTAGGTATCGAGGCCGTCGTGCAGCAACGATGAGCGCTGGCGAATGCTGTAGTGCGGACGGCTGTGGGGCACGTCGAAACTCGGATCATGCTCGAACGACTCGAAGGGTACATACGCCTGATAACCCAGGCCGCCCGGCTTCCAGCCGGTGACGCTTTCAATGGAAAACACGCCGCAATGTTCCAGTTCGTACTTGGCCGGTAGCAGCAGGTACTCGTCCTGCTTGCCGTCGAGACGAATCGGCAAGGCATCGTGCTTGAACAGGTTGACGATAGGCGTGCAATAGAGCTTCACGTTGTCCAGTGTCGGACGCAGACGTTGCACCCCACTGTTGCGAATATCGAAGCGCAACTCCAAACCGTGCATGCGCTGAAGGATGTCTTGCGCCAACCTCTGCAGCAGATCCAGACCACTGAGATCGACAAACAGGAACTTATCCTGGAGCGCAAAATACTCCTGCAAATAGCGATACCCGCGGAAGGTATTCAGCGGGTACGGGATCAAGGCCTCTTCTTCGGCAAAGCCCACAGGCTGTACACGATTGCCCGGTATCTTGAAGGACATCCCAACGCCGTTGACTCCAGCCAGCGGCTCGCCGTCCACCCCCAACGGCACCAGCTCGATGCCCTCAAGGTTGCGCAGCAGGCTGAGGTAAAGCATCTGACTGATGTAGCGCTCACCGGCCAGGTGCAAGCGCAGACGCTCCAGGTTCAGCTCACCAATATGACCGTCGCAACTCATTTCCAGACGCAGGCTCAACAGTGCACCGTCACCCTTGACCGAGTAACTCAATGCCGTCAGGTCCAGAGGCAGCACATCGGTCGGATAGCAGGTGCGAAATCGGCAGCAGACATCATCAATGGGCTTGCTCTCTACCGGCGTATCTCGCGGTATGTGCTGGGCGGGTCCGGACTGCTGTAGGGGGTCGAACTGCAAGATGCTGAACGCTGGCAATGGCCGCATGTAGTTCGGCCACAGCAGGTGCATCAGCGAGTGGCTCAGCTCGGGCAGTTCGTCGTCGAGCTTCTGGCGTAGACGTCCCGTCAGAAACGCAAACCCTTCGAGCAGGCGCTCTACATCCGGGTCTCGTCCGGCCTCCCCCAGAAAAGGTGCCAAGGCCGGACTGCGCTCGGCGAAACGACGGCCCAGCTGGCGCAGCGCGGTCAGCTCACTTTGGTAGTAGTGGTTAAAGGACATGGGCTCAGTGCCTGGTAGTAAGAGTCATGGATCACTGCGGTGGAACGCGTTGCCAGTAGCCGCGCCGCGTTACCCCACTCTCCAAAGATCCCTGCCGTGTTCGCGACGCGTACCGGATAGCCAACAAAGGTCGTGGCCTGGGTAGCCAACAACCCGGCTGGCGCAGACTGCGTGGTGTGCTGTCATCGTCGTCTCCTTAACTGACCTTGACTTGCCCGCTGCCATCCAGGCACGCGGAAAAACTGACCTGACGCTTGATCCCTTCCACCTCAAGCAAGCCTTCAATGCTGAACGCCAGCTTGAGCGGGTCATGATCACGCGGCAGAGAAACGACACGCACCTGACTGAGCCGCGGCTCGTAGGCTTCGATGAAGTGTTCGATGGCCAAACGGGCCTGGCTCAGGGCATCGTGCAAGCTCAAGCGCATGTCGTTGAGATCGGGCAACCCGTAGTCGGAAAGCGTTTGCACGCTCCCCGCACGGGTGCTGAGCATCTTGCCCAGATGGGCAGCCACCGATGCCATCGCGCCTACCTCGCGGCTCCAGCCGGCACGCTGGTCGGCCTCTGCGCTCAGGCGTTCAAACAGGCTGCCGTATCCGCTCATGACCTGGCTCCCGGTTACTCTTTATCCAGTTTGCCAACCAGAGAAAGCGTGAAGTCGGCCCCCATGTACTTGAAGTGCGGGCGCACGTTCAGGCTCACGCGATACCAGCCCGGCTCGCCCTCCACATCGCTGACGATGATCTGCGCAGCGCGCAGCGGACGACGGCCACGGACTTCGGCACTGGGGTTTTCCTGGTCAGCCACGTACTGACGGATCCATTTATTGAGTTCCAGCTCAAGATCGGTACGCTCCTTCCATGAGCCGAGCTGTTCACGCTGCAGCACCTTCAGGTAGTGAGCCAGGCGGTTGACGATCATCATGTAGGGCAGTTGGGTGCCAAGCTTGTAGTTCAGCTCCGCGGTCTTGCCTTCAGCGCTGATGCCAAAGAACTTCGGCTTCTGTACCGAGTTGGCAGAGAAGAACGCGGCGTTGTCACTGCCCTTGCGCATGGTCAGGGAGATGAAGCCCTCCTCCGCCAGTTCGTACTCACGACGATCTGAAACCAGCACTTCAGTCGGGATCTTGGTTTCGATTTCACCCATGCTTTCGAAATGGTGCAGCGGCAAGTCTTCCACCGCGCCACCGCTCTGCGGACCGATGATGTTCGGGCACCAGCGGAACTTGGCGAAGCTGTCGGTCAACTTGGTGCCGAACGCATATGCGGTATTGCCCCACAGGTAGTGCTCGTGGTTGTTGGCAACGGTTTCCTTGTAGACGAAGGACTTGACCGGGTTTTCTTCCGGATCATAGGGATTGCGCAGCAGGAACCGCGGCAAGGTCAGGGCGATGTAGCGAGAGTCCTCCGACTGCCGGAAGCTCTGCCACTTGGCAAATTGCGGGCCTTCGAAATGATCCTTCAGATCCTTCAGGTCCGGCAGGCCGGTGAAGCTTTCCAGACCAAAGAAGTTCGGGCCTGCGGCGGCAATGAACGGCGCATGTGACATGCAGGCAACGCTGGAGACGTACTGCATCAACTTCACGTCGGGAGAACTGGGCGACATGAAGTAGTTGGCGATGATCGCGCCGACTGGCTGGCCACCAAACTGGCCGTACTCCGCGGTGTAGATGTGTTTGTAAAGGCCGGCCTGCATCACTTCCGGCGAATCTTCGAAGTCGTCCAGCAGGTCCTGCTTGGAGACGTTGAGGATTTCTATCTTGATGTTTTCACGGAAATTGGTGCGCTCCACCAGTAACTGCAGCCCCCGCCAGGCAGACTCCAGCGACTGAAAGTCTTCGTGGTGGAGAATCTCATCCATCTGCTGGCTGAGCTTGGCATCGATCTCGGCGATCATGCGATCGACCATGGCCTTCTTGACCGGCTCGCCGCTGTTCTGCGGTTTGAGCAGCTCCTCGATGAAGGCTGACACTCCGCGCTTGGCGATATCGTAGGCTTCGTCGTTCGGAGTCAGACGGGTTTCGGCGATGATGCCGTCGAGAATGCTGTACTCGCTGCTCTCGTTGCTTTGGTGTTGCGCGGCACGGGTAGTCATGTGTTGTGGCTTCCTTGTCTGATGGGTCAGGCGTCTGGGGCGGCGGCGTTCAGGCCCAGCTCACCGAGCACGCGAACGCGGGATTCGTCGTCGGCGAGAACGCCTTCGATGGCTTTGCGAAACGCAGGGGCATTACCCAGAGGCCCCTTGAGTGCCACCAAGGCATCGCGCAGCTCCATCAGCTTTTTCAACTCGGGCACCTGCTCTACCAAGCTGGCCGGGTTGAAGTCCTTCATCGAGCTGACCCGCAGACTGACCGCCAGCTCATCAGCGTCACTGTCCTCCTGAAGACGGTTAGGCACGCTGAGCGTCAGACTCAGATCCTGCTTGGCCAAGACTTCGTCGAAAGTCATTTTGTCGATACTGATCGGCTTGCGATCTTCCACCTTGCGTTCATCCGGACGCTGGGTGTAATCGCCGATCGCCAGCAGTTTCAGCGGTAGCTCAATCTCCTCCTGAGCTCCGCCGGTCGCGGGTTTGAAGGTGACGTTGATGCGTTCCTTAGGGGCTACAGAGCCTTCTTTGGCCATGGTCCTTTCCTTGCGATTGTCGGCCCGTGGGCCTATTCGAGTACCACCTCGAGGTCGAGATGGCACAGCCTGCGATAAATCTCTTCCTTGCGTTCTCGCACTGCGTGGTTCTGCGGCAACAACTCACAGCAGCTATGCAGGAGGTGCAGCACTTCCAACGCAAGATCCGGCTCCCAGGCGTGCAAGCCTGAGTTCTGCAATTCTTGATCAAGGGTTTCCAGCTGGGTCTTGGCCAGCTCGTACTTCTTGGCGATGAAACACAGCCGCGCCAGGCTGAAATGCCAGAAGAACCTCACGCGACCGCCACGCGCACTCTGCAGGCCTGGCTTGAGTACTTGCACCGCCGCCTTGAGGCCATCCTTGCGCAGGATCGGCAAGACCTCTTCCAGGGCCTCCTCCCAAATCGGCTGGCTGGAGCTGGCGTCGACCTGACGCGGTGCGCTGGTGGCGGATAGGTGAGGCATGACATGGGCGCTGATCCAGCTTCGAGTGGCCGGATCGGCGAAGGGGGTGCCGTCGTGAAAGCGCAACTCAACCACTCCCGGCAGACGCTGCAGCAAGAGCGCAAAGTGAAATTCGACTTCACGCATGGCCTGGTCGGCGTTCAACGCTTGCAAGCACTCCCAGACCATGCGCTGCCCGTCGAACCAAAAGGGTGCCCTGGACAGGCTGGCTTCAAGTTCCAGCAACAAATCAGCGAACTGGCCACCGGCAAAGCGTTCCTGGTAAGCCTTGAGTTTGTCCCCTGGCAGCCCTCGCAATGCCGTGACCTGTTCAGCGTTACGCTCCGGGACAGTATCGATGGGCAACCACAGCATGGTGCGGTTCAGGCGCAGGGAGCGCACGTCGGTAGCCTTCTGCTTGAGCCACCAGGCGCACAGAGGTCGGGCATGCTCCTGCAGCGCACGCAGGACCCTCTGAGCATCCTTTTCGTTATCGATCGACGAGGCCGATGAGAAGAGCTGGGTCGCTGCCTGCTTGACCTGTGCTACCACCGTGCCAACGGCGCCGGGCTCTGGCTGATGCTCGACGGCACGCTGGATCATGCTCGACAGCCGCCGACAGATGGGCAGCAACAAAGGAGCGTCATCGCCAAGATGCTGGGTCAGTACCGCATCAAGCTTTTCCAGATTCAGCACCAGTCGACGAAACAGCGGTAACTGTTCCTTGATCGCGATGTTTTCGCTTAACGCCTGCTCCAGTCGAGGCACCAGCCAACTGATGGCGGCACCACGGGTACGCAGTTTATTGGGGTGAACCTCGACCCAATGCTGTTCACACAGGTACTGCAAGAGGCCGGAACCCGCCAGCAATCCTGCGAAGGACTCGCGCTGATACAGCGCCCAAGTGAGCCAGGCGGCCACTCGCAGATCCTTGGACTGCACACGTAGCAGGTTTTCACTATTTTCAAGAACTTTCAGCCAGTCGATCTGACCGCTTTCATGCATGGACTGGGCCTTGGCCAACTCGTTTTCAAGGGCTTCGTATTCACTTGAAAAGCGAACATCCGCGCCCGCAAAACTCTCTTTGGAAATAGAGACTTTGGCGATCTCAAGATAATGAGCAGACAGTTTATTTGAGTAGTTCATCCATGACCTGTTTAAAGCTTTGCCGCAGAACAAATGGCTAGTGCTTTAAAAATATACCCCCTAACCCATAAGTATTAATTTAAGAAAAATCCTAAACTTACGAGAATAATTCCCTTACCGTTTCAATTTTTCCTACAAGCGCACTCCGCGCCAGGACCTTTGTTACCGACCTTTTCGCTCATGCAGTGCCGTCGCGATGCATTACCACAGATACATACCTCCATTAACCATGCTGTATCAGAAAGTAAAAACGGGGCGAGACAACCTTGTTCAGCTAGCGGCGCACCGAGAGATAAATATAATTAGCTCATGTTTATCAACAACATAAGAAACTTACTTAGAAACTAAAACACAACCTCCTTTCAAGGTCGCGTCCAACAAGAGGAACACTCGGCTCAAGGTGTAACTCCCTGAAATAGCGGTACAACAGCTTCCAAAAAAATGGAAACTGCTCGGCGACTCATTATGAGAGTGCAGGCTTTGCGTTGTTGTAGCACCGGATACGGGCCAGTTATTGCTTAACCTCGATGGTCCTGATGTGTTGTTTGGTCATGGCGTTTGAATGGTGAGCGGAGCCCTAGGCCTAAACATCACCGTTCTTAATTGAGGGCAGCTTTTAGACTCAGAAGTTTCAACTGACTTTACAGACCGGTCTCATATTAACGTTTGCGCACGCTTTACCAGTTTGAGCGCCATCTTGCATCAGAGCCAGGCAAGGTGCGGGTTAAAGCTTAAGGATGAGTCTATGTTCGCGTCAGTCGACACTGCACATTTTGTGCTGTCCATCCCTGCCGTTCGCCACGACCTCAAGGGGCTGGCCTTCAAGGGTTGCGAAGCCATCTGCGAGCTGTATGCGATCCGTATCGAGCTGATTTCGGACAACCCTATGCGTTGTACGAAAACCCTTGATACTCGGTGATGCTGCGTTGAAAACGGTCTCGTGCGCGAGTCCGATCGGAATGCTCATTTACACCCCGTGAAGTCGAACGCGACCCCGGCCGTTCCTCGACCGTTTTCGCCTTGCCTGACCTTCGTCTCGAAACTTTTCGGATAGAGCCTAATGTCGAGCTGAAAAGCCTACTCAACCAACCGGCTTCCTTGCAGTTCGGCCTGGATGGTGAAGGCATCCACGGCCTGATCGACGATTATCGAAATCGGCGACTGCGGTAAATGCATGAACCGCTATGCCAGCGAGAAACTTGGCCATGAGGCAATTTGATCAGCCGCGCATCGAAAACGCCCTCGGCCTTTCCAGCCAAAGCTACAACTTACATACCGACCAGATCGGCACACCGTAGGAAATGACCGATGTCGGAGGACTCGAGGTGCCGCGCGTACTACAAAGCATGAGGAGAACGCTATCGCAGAATCGGATTGAGCAGAATCTGTGTTTTCAGGGGGTATCACGTTTAGGAAAGAGGACTGAACTACAGCACCTTCGGTAAGACGATCCGGCGGGGGGGACGATTTCCCACGCAAGGTCCGATTGAGTTGATGGGCGGGGATAACCTACATCGACATACGCCGACAACAAACCGTGTTCAGCACTTGACCAGACTTGAGCGTTTGAAACGTACTCAATTCTGGACTTAAACGCACTGGATGATGCTGGATTTGAGCGAAAAGCACAGAAACGAAAAAAGGACCCGGAGGTCCTTTTTACGATCGCAGTAGAAATCGACTGAATTCTACAACGCTATATTTGGAGCGGGAAACGAGACTCGAACTCGCGACCCCGACCTTGGCAAGGTCGTGCTCTACCAACTGAGCTATTCCCGCATCGTCTTGGTGTTGCGCATTCTATAGAAATCCGAATGCGCGTCAAGCCCTTGATTCAAAAATACTTATTTTTTCTCGTTGTCGATTTTCAGATGCGGCCAGGCGGCCCGCAGATACTGCAGCATCGACCACAAGGTTAGCCCCGCCGCTACCAGCAGCAAGGCATAGCCCACCAAGACCCAGAAGCTGAAGTCCGAAGGGTTGGCCAGGAGGATCACCAGCGCCAGCATCTGCGCTGCTGTTTTCCATTTGCCCATATTGGACACTGCCACCTGGGCCCGGGCGCCAAGTTCGGCCATCCATTCGCGCAGTGCCGAAACAACAATCTCGCGACCGATGATCACAGCTGCCGGCAAGGTCAGCCACAGGTTGCCGTGCTCTTGCACCAGCAGCACCAGGGCCACCGCCACCATCAGCTTGTCGGCTACAGGGTCGAGGAACGCGCCAAACGGCGTGCTCTGCTGCAGGCGTCGTGCCAGGTAGCCATCCAACCAGTCAGTGGCAGCCGCGAAGGCAAAGACTGAACTGGCCGCCATGTAGCTCCAGCTATAGGGCAAATAGAACAGCAATATGAAAATCGGGATGAGCAGGACGCGTAGAACGGTGATCAGATTAGGGATATTCATCGGCACAACTGGCTACGAGGTGATTGGGCATTCTACTCGCTGTGCAGGTTTGCATAAATCAACTCTGCGAGCTTTTTACTGATTCCCGGTGCTTTGGCTATCTCGTCGATGCTGGCACGAGACAGTTCTTGCAATCCACCAAAATGTTTAAGAAGGTCCCGCCGACGCTTCGGGCCAACGCCCGCCACCCCTTCCAGGGTCGAGGTACGCCGGGTTTTGCCACGTCGGGCACGGTGACCGGTGATCGCGAAGCGGTGAGCCTCATCGCGGATTTGCTGAATCAGGTGTAACGCCGGTGAGTCGCCTTTGAGGGTGAACTCGTGGGCGGCGTCATTCAGGTACAAGGTCTCGAAACCCGCCTTGCGGGTCGCCCCCTTGGCTACGCCGAGGAGGATCAGGTCCGGTACCGCCAGTTCATTGAGCACGTCGCGAGCCATGGACAATTGCCCCTTGCCGCCATCCACCAGAAGGATATCCGGCAGCTTGCCTTCGCCTTCCTTGAGCTTGCTGAAGCGCCGGGTCAGAGCCTGATGCATGGCCGCATAGTCGTCTCCGGCGGTGACACCCTCAATGTTGTAACGGCGGTAATCGGATTTCAGCGGCCCTTCCGGACCGAACACCACGCAGGAGGCCACTGTGGCCTCGCCGCTGGAGTGGCTGATGTCGTAGCACTCCAGGCGCTGCGGTGGCTCGTCCAGGTTCAGAACTTCAGCCAGGGCTTCAAAGCGCGCGGCTACGTGCTGGCGGTTGGCCAAGCGTGCACTCAGAGCCTGTTCGGCATTGGTCACCGCCAGTTGCTGCCAGCGGGCACGGGTGCCACGGACCCGGTGACTGATGGTCAGCTCGCGGCCCCGCAGTTCGTAAATGGCGGCGACCAGCGTCGGGAAGTCTTCGTGCACCACGTTGACGATCAACTCCGCAGGCAGATCGCGCTCAGGACTGCTGACAAAATACTGACCCAGAAAGGCCGACATGACTTGCGCTACATCTTCCTCGATGCCCACCTGGGGAAAGAAGTTCTTGCTACCCAGCACCCGACCGCCACGTACGCTGATCAGGTGCACGCAGGCGCCACCCGGGTTAACGAAGGCCGCGACCACATCCACATCACCGGTGCCACCTTCCATGCTTTGCTGGTCCTGGACTCGGCGCAGCAGGGAAATCTGGTCCCGCAACTCGGCGGCCTTTTCAAAATCCAGAGTGCCGGCGGCCGCCTCCATTGCACTGGAAAGTTCGTCGGTCAAGGCGTTGCTACGCCCCTCCAGGAACATGACCGAGTGGCGCACGTCTTCGGCATAGATCTCGGGTTCCACCAGACCGACGCAAGGCGCCTTGCAGCGCTTGATCTGGTACTGCAGGCAGGGCCGCGTGCGGTTTTTGTAATAGCTGTCCTCGCACTGGCGGACCATGAAGGTCTTCTGCAACAGGCTGAGGCTTTCACGAATGGCGCCGGCACTGGGGTATGGCCCGAAATATTTGCCCTTGTGCTTCTTCGCCCCGCGATGAATGCTGAAACGCGGAAAATCGCCATCCGAAAGAAACACATAGGGATAGGACTTATCGTCGCGCAAGAGAATGTTGTAGGGCGGCCGCCACTCCTTGATCAGCGTCTGCTCCAGCAGCAGCGCTTCGGTCTCGTTGGCGGTAATGGTGGTTTCGATCTGCGCGATACGCGCCACCAGGGCTGCGGTCTTCGGTGCCTGGCCGGTCTTGCGGAAATAGCTGGACAGCCGGTTTTTCAGATTCTTGGCTTTGCCCACGTAAAGCAGGCGTGCATCGCTGTCGAACATGCGATACACGCCGGGACGGCCACTGCAGGTAGAAAGAAAAGCACTGGGATCAAACAGGTCAGTCATTTCAGAGGCTGGCATCAACCATGCCATGACGAACCGCCAGTAGCGTCAACTCGACATCACTACTGATCGACAGCTTCTCGAAAATACGATAGCGGTAGGTGTTCACGGTTTTCGGCGACAGACACAGCTTGTCGGAGATGATCTGCACCTTCTGGCAACCGACAATCATCAGCGCAATCTGAATTTCCCGCTCCGACAAGGCATCGAACGGGGAATCACTGGAAGGCTGGAACGATTTGAACACCAGTTGCTGAGCAATCTGCGGGCTGATGTAACGCTGACCGGCAAAAACCAGGCGAATGGCCTGGACCATTTCATTGAGGCCCGCACCCTTGGTCAGGTAGCCCGCCGCACCGGCCTGCAGCAACCGCGTCGGAAACGGATCTTCCTCGCAGACAGTCACCGCCACGACCTTGATATCCGGATGACTGCGCAGCAATTTGCGCGTGGCCTCAAGGCCGCCGATCCCGGGCATCTTTACGTCCATCAGGACCACATCGGGCTTCAACTCCCGAGCCTTGAGCAGGGATTCTTCCCCTGACTCCGCCTGCCCGACTACTTGCAGGCCATCGATGTCAGCCAACATTCGTGTAATGCCCGTACGAACGAGATCATGGTCATCGACTACTAGCACCCTAATCAAGCAGACACCTCGCGATTTGGTCTTTATAGGTTGCCGGATACCTTAGCAAAAAGCGACGTACAAACCTAATCACAAGCGCTATATAAAAAACATCGGCAAGCGATAAGAGACGCCGCCAACCTGAAGCGAGAAAACGCTCTGGCTTCAGGGCTCGGCGATCAGGGGCTTTTGCGCAGAATCTGGATCTACGACAACTCGCCAGGGTCCTGGTCAGACGAAAGATTGCCCTCTGATCGTCCTTGAACAGTACCCTCCAGCAATTTGAACGGTTTTGAACTATGCCCGGTATTCGCATTGCCGCACAAGCCAAGCCAGGCGCGAGCTTCAAGGTAAATCGGTTCAACACTTTTCCCACTGGCAGAGGCTCGATCCCGCGCATACCTTTCCACCTCTGGCAGGCCGCAAGAACAGCAAACGGGATTGAACCCACAAGGTTGCGCTCAATTGCCGCAGGAGCCTTCCAGAGAATCTTAGGCGCATGAGCATTCCATCCGCAAAAAGCACTCCTCCTCACCCACCACCTTCAACCCTACCCGCTCGTATAGACGCTGTGCCGGGTTGCCCTTGAACACAGTCAGACGCAACAAGCCCCGCCGCTCCGAGCGGGCCTTTTCCATCACCTGCAACAGCGTCCAGGCTCCGGCTCCCTGCCCCCGCCACGCCTCCAGCACGTGCAACTCACGGATGTAGACGGCGCGCAGGTCCCTGCTCAAGCTGACAAACCCCAATACCTTGGCCCCCGAGCAAATCAAAAGATTCTCGCGACCGCTCCACGCCACATCAAACGCCTCGTCAAGCCACAACAGATCATTGCGAATGTAATAGCGCAGCATCGTGGAACGAGTCAGATCCCGGGCGAAGGCCAAATCCGCCTCAGCCGCCGGACGCAATTGAAAGGCGCTCATCAACCCGCAACCGCCCGCGCTTCGACCCGCCATTGCCCCCTATCGCGCCGGGCGATCAGCAGCGCTTCGCCGACGCCTTCCACAGCACCCAGCAATTGTCCCTGGGCGCTCCAGATTGCGCTGCGCCCGGCACAGGACCAGCCGCCGCTGGGTCCGCCATGGTTGGCCATCAGCACCAGTATCCCGTGGTCCCGGGCATATCCTTGCAACAGAGCACTGTCGACGGCATACCCGCCTTCACTGATCAACACCCCGGCGGCGTAGATGCCGGCGCCAGCGTCCACCGCAGCCTGCACATGGCTGGCATGACAGAAATCCGCGCATACCGCCAAGGCCAGGACCTCATTCCCCAACTGCAACGGCGCGCCACCGCTACCCGGAGCAAAAAATCGCTCTTCTCCAGGGTGCAAATGCTGCTTGCTATAAACCGCCAGCGAGCCGTCCGCCCCCAGCACCAGTGCGCCAATCAGCACCGGGCCATCGACGGACAAGCGAATCGGCATGCCCACCACCGTCGTCAGCTTCAACTCGCGGGCCAGATTGCGCAGTGGCTGAAGCCGCGGGGAGTCGGGCGGCAGCGCCAGTTCAGCGACCAACTGCGGTTCATAGCCAGTCAGGGACAGTTCAGGAAACACCAGCAACTGCACCCCCTGCTGCGCTGCCAACCCCATCAAATGCTGATGTCGGGCCAGATTCGCCGACAAGTCTCCAGCAATGGACACCGATTGGGCGGCAGCGAGGGTCAGCACGGTCATGGACATTCCTTGGCGAGACAACGAGAGGCAGCGGCGAGTGTGGCATAAATCCTTTCACGGCTTAATCCATGGCTCATTGCATCAGCTTCCATAGAAATTACTGATTGAATCGCGGCCCCGGCCTCGAGTAAGCTCGCCCCACTTCACGGAGAAACTCATGTTGTCCCAGACCCTTTCCCTGCATCGCCACACCGCCAGCGCACTGCGTTCGGTTGCGGCTGCTCGGGTCAACGGCACCAGTGCTCCGGCGAGCTTTTATTTTGGGTATTGGTTTAGCCACTGGCGCGCCTGATACCCAACCGGCGCCCACTTTAACGGGTCGCCTACCAGAGAATTCTCAACCCCCGGTCGGCCTCCCGACCGGGGGTTTTGTTTTTTCAGGCTCGACGTTTTCAACCACGACTTTCAGCGACATACCGAACTTACCGAGGATTTTCCCCATGAACTACGCCACCTATTACCGCTACGACATGTTCTCCACCTGGCGATTTAGCAGCCTCCGCTCGGGACAGCCTGCCGCCTCCGATCGGTCACCTACCGGTGGCAATTGCACACTTGTGGCCAGTACGGCCAATTGTCGAACACCCCAGTAGGGCCGCGCGCGGGACATCACCCGCCGCCCGCCCAGGAAGACCGAACATGAACTCGTCCGTATCCGCTCTGCCCCTGTCCGCCCACGTCAGCGCCAACGAAACCCTGACCCAGCGCCTGCCCAGCTCTCTGGAGCTCAAGCAGCAATTGCCGCTGTCTCTGGCCCTGAGCCAGCAAGTTGCCGCCCACCGCCAGGCGGTACGCGCCATTCTCGAAGGCCGCGACCAGCGCCTGCTGGTGGTAGTCGGCCCCTGCTCCATCCACGACCCGCAATCAGCCCTGGAATACGCCGCCAACCTGGCCCGCCTGGCCGAAGAAGTGAGCGACCAGATGCTCCTGGTGATGCGCGCCTACGTCGAAAAACCCCGCACCACCGTGGGGTGGAAAGGCCTGGCCTACGACCCGGACCTGGATGGCAGCGACGACATGGCCGGCGGCCTGACCCTGTCCCGGGAACTGATGCGCGAAATGCTGCGCCTGGGCCTGCCGATTGCCACCGAATTGCTGCAGCCCATGGCCGCCGGCTACTTCGACGACCTGTTGAGCTGGGTCGCCATTGGCGCTCGCACCACCGAATCGCAGATCCACCGCGAGATGGCCAGCGGCCTGGAGATGCCCGTAGGCTTCAAGAACGGCACCGACGGCGGCGTCGCCATCGCCTGTGATGCCATGCGTTCGGCTGCCCACCCCCACCGCCATTTCGGCGTCGACAGCCAGGGCCATCCGGCGATCATCCAGACTCCGGGCAACCCCGACACTCATCTGGTATTGCGGGGCGGCCACAGCGGCCCGAACTACGACCGCCAGAGCGTGGCCCAGGTCCAGCGCGACCTGCACAAGCTAAAGATACCGGCGCGGATCATGGTGGACTGCAGCCACGCCAACAGCGGCAAGGACCCACTGCGCCAACCGGCGGTATTCAACGACGTACTGGAGCAACGCCTGCAGGGCGACACTTCGCTGATGGGGGTGATGCTGGAAAGCCACCTGTTCGAAGGCTGCCAGCCCCTGAGCGGCCAGCTGCGCTACGGCGTCTCCGTGACCGACGGCTGCCTGGGCTGGAGCGCGACCGAGCAATTGCTGCGCAATGCCGCGCAGCAACTGCAGCACGCACACAAGGTCGCTGCCGTCCCCGCCTGACCGCCCCTGCTGCAGGCACTGGCTTGCCAGCGAAGACGTCCCCAAGAGCAGCGACTTCTTCGCCAGCAAGCCGGCTTCTGTAATACCCGCCGCGCCCGCAAGAGCGTGGCTGCCCACGAAGGCGCCAGACGGCAACGCCTTGAAGGAACTTTGAGAAGAAATAGCCACCTGAATCCGGTAGGCTCTCAACTTTCTTGAAAGGAGCAACATCCATGGCCAAAGCCACTGCCCGTCACATCCTGGTTGCCAGCGAAGCCAAGTGCAACGAACTCAAAGCCGAGATCGAAGCCGGCGCCGACTTCGCCGAAGTCGCGAAAAAGAACTCCACCTGCCCGTCCAGCCGTGACGGCGGCAACCTGGGCTCCTTCGGCCCGGGCCAGATGGTCAAGGAATTCGACACCGTAGTGTTCAGCGCTCCCGTGAACGTCGTGCAAGGTCCGGTGAAAACCCAGTTCGGTTACCACCTGCTGGAAGTCACCAGCCGCCAGGACTGATCCCCTCGCGACTGCGTCTGCTCAACGGCCCGCCTCCTGGTGGGCCGTTGTGTTTGTGAAAGCGGCTGGCCAGTCACGCGCCGCTAGCGTACAAATCGTGGTCATCGATCACCCGGCTCCTAAGGCTGACAATGCGACTGCTTTCCTCCACTGTGCTTTTCACCGTCCTGCTACTGGGCGCCGCGGGTGCCCAGGCGGCACCGCAACACGCCATGACCGTATACGGCGAACCGGCCAAGTATCCCCAGGGCTTCAGCCACTTCGACTACGTCAACCCCCAGGCCCCCAAGGGCGGAACCCTGCGCCGCTCGGCCATCGAGATCGGGCGCTTCGACCACGTGCTGCCTTATATAGACAAAGGTATCGGCGTTTCCCAGCTCGACGGCCTGGTCTATTCGCCCCTGGCCCTGCGCTCCCTGGATGAGCCCTACACCGTCTACGGCCTAGTGGCCGAAAAGATGGAACGCGCGGAAGACGGCCTGTGGCTGCGCTTCTACCTCAACCCCAAGGCGCGCTTTGCCGACGGCACCGCGATCACCGCCGAGGACGTGCGCTACAGCTATGACCTGCTGATGACCCAGGGCAGCATGCGCTACCGCACCCAGTTCGAGGACGTCAAAGGCGTCACCGTGGAATCGCCACGCGTGGTGCGCTTCGACTTCAAAAGCAATGAAAACCGCACCCTGCCCCTGGATATCGCGACCCTGCCGGTGTTCCCCGAACACTGGTGGAAGAGTCGCGACTTCGCGGGTGGCGGCGGTTACGAAGCCCCCCTGGGCAGTGGCCCCTATCGCGTGGCCAAAGTGGATTCGGGCAACAGCATCACCTTCGCCCGCAACCCCGAATGGTGGGGCAAGGACCTGCCGGTGAGCCGCGGCTTGTACAACTTCGACCATTTCAGCGTCGAGTACTTCGGCGACATCGATGTCGCCCGCCAGGTGCTGCGTGGCGGCGCCTACGACTACAACCGAGAGTTCTCCGCCACCGGCTATTCCATCGGCTACGACAGCCCAGCCCTGAACGACGGTCGCCTGCAAAAGGCCCACCTGGCCCAGTCGGCGCCGCAACCGGCCCAGGGCTACGTGTTCAACCTCGACCGGCCGGTGTTCCAGGACCGCCGGGTGCGTCAGGCCCTGGCCCTGCTCTGGGACTTCGAATGGAGCAACCGGCAGATGATGCGCAACCTCTACATCCGCCAGCAGAGCTTCTTCTCCAACACGCCCCTGGCCGCCCGCAGCCTGCCGGACGCCGAGGAGCTGAAGATCCTCGAACCCCTGCGCGGACAGATCCCCGACGAAGTCTTCACCCAGGTTTTCCAAGCGCCAGAAACCGACGGCAGCGGCGTGATCCGCGACAAGCAAATGCAAGCCCTGGCCCTGCTGGAACAGGCCGGCTGGAAAGCCGAAGGCGACAAACTGGTCAACGCCGAAGGCGAGCCCCTGAGTTTCACCTTCCTCATCACCCAAGGTTCCATCGAGCGCCTGCTGCTGCCCTACAAGCGCAACCTGGCGCAGATCGGCATCAGCCTGAACATCCGCCGCATCGACTCCTCGCAGTACGTCAACCGCCTGATGGCCCGGGACTACGACATGATCGTCACCGGCTACCCGGTGACCACTTCGCCGGGCATGGAGCTGTACAACTACTTCGGTTCGGCGGCGGCCAACGATCCGGGCTCCAACAACTACATGGTGCTCAAGAACCCGGCAGTGGACCGCCTGCTCAACGGCCTGGTGAAGGCCACCAGCCAGCCGGAGATGCTGCGCTACGCCCACGCCCTGGACCGGGTGCTGCAGTGGAACTACTACTGGATTGCCAACTACTACCCGCCCGGCACCTCCACGGTGTGGTGGAACCGCTTCGGCATCCCCAAGGTGCCGGCAAGCAACGACGAAGCCATCGAAAGCTGGTGGGAAGTCAGCAGCACCGCGCTGACCAATGAACAGATGGCCGCCGAGCTGATCCGCCGTGGCAAACCTGGAGGACGCCACTGATGCTGGCCTACATTCTGCGGCGCCTGCTGCTGATCATTCCGACCCTGCTGATCATCCTCCTGGTCAACTTCGTCATCGTCCAGGCGGCCCCCGGCGGCCCGGTGGAACAAGCCATCGCCCGCCTGCAAGGCATTGGTGGTGGCGGCAGCGTCGGCGGCTCCGCCGATGCCATGAGCAGCAGCGGCTCCCGGGCCAGCCGCGGGCTCGATCCCAAGCTGATCCAGGACATCGAAAAACAGTACGGCTTCGACAAGCCGGCCCATGAACGCCTGTGGCTGATGCTCAAGAACTACGCCCAACTGGACTTCGGCAAGAGCTTCTTCCGCGGCGCCACGGTCACCGACCTGATCCTGGAGAAAATGCCGGTGACCCTTTCCCTCGGTCTCTGGGCGACCCTGATCACCTACCTGGTGTCGATCCCCCTGGGGATTCGCAAAGCGGTGCACCACGGCAGCCATTTCGACATCTGGAGCAGCACCGCGATCATCATCGGCTACGCCATGCCGGCCTTTCTGTTCGCCATGTTCCTGATCGTGCTGTTCGCCGGCGGCACTTCGCTGAACTGGTTCCCGGTGCGCGGCCTGGTCTCGGACAACTTCGAGCAACTGAGCACCCTGGGCAAGATCGCCGACTACTTCTGGCACCTGGTATTGCCGGTCAGCTCCCTGGTGATCGGTGGCTTCGCCACCCTGACCATCCTCACCAAGAACTCCTTCCTCAACGAGATCACCCGCCAGTACGTGGTCACCGCCCGGGCCAAGGGCCTGAGCGAGCGCCGCGTGCTCTATGGCCACGTGTTCCGCAACGCCATGCTGCTGGTGGTCTCGGGGATTCCCCAGGCCTTTATCAGCGTGTTTTTCGCCGGTTCCTTGCTGATCGAGGTGATCTTCTCCCTCGACGGCCTGGGGCGCATGAGCTACGAAGCGGCGGTGTCGCGAGATTATCCGGTGGTGTTCGGTTCGCTGTTCATCTTCACCCTGTTTGGCCTCCTGATAAAACTCATCGGCGACCTGTGCTACACCCTGGTCGACCCGCGTATCGACTTCGCCGCGAGGAATGCCTGATGCTCAAGCTTTCTCCCGTCGCCCGCCGACGCTTGGACCGCTTCAAGAAAAACCGCCGCGGCTGGTGGTCGCTGTGGCTGTTCATCGGCCTGTTCATCCTGACCCTGGGCGGCGAGCTGATCGCCAACGACAAACCCCTGATGGTCAGTTACCAGGGCTCGCTGTACTTCCCGGTGTTCAAGCGCTACACCGAGCAGGAATTCGGCGGCCAGCTGCCGTTCCAGGCCGACTATCGCAGCGACTACGTGCAGCAACTGATCCGCAAGGACGGTGGCTGGCTGCTGTTCCCGCCGATCCCTTTCAGCGAAGACACGCCCAACTACGACCTGACCCAGCCGGCCCCCAGCCCGCCGAGCAAGGTCAACTGGCTGGGCACCGACGACCAGGCCCGGGACGTGGCCGCGCGAGTGATCTACGGCGCCCGAGTGTCGATCCTGTTCGCCCTGGCGCTGACCGCCATCAGCGCCCTGATCGGCATCGCCGCCGGCGCCCTGCAAGGCTATTACGGCGGCTGGGTCGACCTCTTGGGCCAGCGCCTGCTGGAAGTCTGGTCCGGGCTGCCGGTGCTCTACCTGCTGATCATCCTCTCGGGCTTCGTCGAGCCGAACTTCTGGTGGCTGCTGGGAATCATGGCGCTGTTCTCCTGGCTGGCCCTGGTGGACGTGGTACGCGCCGAGTTCCTCCGTGGGCGCAACCTGGAGTACGTCAAGGCCGCTCGGGCCCTGGGCCTGAGCGACCGCAAGGTGATCCTGCGGCACATCCTGCCCAATGCCATGAACGCCACCCTGAGCTACCTGCCGTTCATCCTCACCGGCGCCATCTCGACCCTCACCGCCCTCGACTTCCTCGGCTTCGGCATGCCCGCCGGCAGCGCTTCCCTGGGCGAGTTGATCGGCCAGGGCAAGCAGAACCTGCAGGCGCCATGGCTGGGGCTGACGGCGTTTTTCACCCTGGCGCTGATCCTTTCGCTGCTGGTGTTTATCGGCGAAGCGTTGCGCGATGCCTTTGATCCACGATCTTGAAGCGGACTGTAGAAATGCCTGACAACCTTATCGAAATCCGCCAGCTCAAGGTCACCTTCGGCGAACAGACCGTGGTCCGCGACCTGAGCCTGGACATCCGTCCCGGCGAATGCCTGGCCCTGGTGGGCGAGTCCGGCTCGGGCAAGTCGGTGACCGCCCACTCGATCCTGCAACTGCTACCGCAGACCGGCTGTAGCAGCTCCGGCAGCGTGCGTTACCGCGGCCAGGAACTGATGGGCTGCGATCCGGCAACCCTGCAAAAACTGCGGGGCAACCGCATCGCCATGATCTTCCAAGAGCCCATGACCTCCCTCAACCCGCTGCACAGCGTAGAGAAGCAGATCGGCGAAACCCTGCTCCTGCACCGGGGACTGGGGGGCAAGGAGGCCCAGGCGCGGATTCTCGAACTGCTGGAACTGGTGGGCATCCAGAAACCCAAGGAGCGACTCAAGGCCTACCCGCACCAGCTTTCCGGCGGCCAGCGCCAGCGGGTGATGATCGCCATGGCCCTGGCCTGCGAGCCGGAGCTGCTGATTGCCGACGAACCCACCACCGCCCTGGACGTGACCGTGCAGCGCAAGATCCTGCTGCTGCTCAAATCCCTGCAACAGCGCCTGGGCATGTCCCTGCTGCTGATCAGCCACGACCTCAACCTGGTGCAGCGCATCGCCCAGCGGGTGTGCGTGATGAAGGCCGGGGAAATCGTCGAACAAGCCGCCTGCGACACCCTGTTCAACGCCCCGCAACATCCCTACAGCTGCGAACTGCTGCACGCCGAGCCCGAGGGGCGACCGTTGTGCCGCGACAGCCGCGAAACCGTGCTGGAGGTGAACAATCTCAGCGTTGACTTCCAGATAGGCGGCGGCCTCTTCCGGCGCAAGGAATACCTGCGGGCAGTGGACGACATCAGCCTCAGCGTGGAGCAAGGCAAGACCCTGGGCATCGTCGGCGAGTCCGGCTCGGGCAAGTCCACCCTGGGCCAGGCGATCCTGCGGCTGCTGGATTCCCAAGGCAGCATCCGCTTCCAGGGCCAGGCCCTGGACGGCCTCGACCAGAAGCAACTGCGGCCCTGGCGCAAGCAGATGCAGGTGGTGTTCCAGGACCCCTTCGGCAGCCTCAGCCCGCGCATGTCGGTGGCGCAGATCATCAGCGAAGGCCTGGAAGTGCACAGCCAGTACGACGCCCGCCAATGCGACGAACAGGTGATCCGCGCCCTGGAGGAGGTCGGCCTCGATCCCAACAGCCGCCACCGCTACCCCCACGAGTTCTCCGGCGGCCAACGCCAGCGCATCGCCATCGCCCGAGCCCTGGTGCTCAAACCGGCGCTGATCCTGCTGGACGAACCGACCTCGGCCCTGGACCGCACCGTGCAGAAACAGGTGGTGGCCCTGCTGCGCCAGTTGCAGGAAAAGTACGGCCTGACCTACCTGTTCATCAGCCATGATTTGGCGGTGGTGCGGGCCCTGGCCCACGACATGATCGTGATCAAGGACGGCCAGGTGGTGGAGCGCGGTGCCAGCCATGAAGTATTCGCCAACCCGCAACACCCCTACACCCAGGAACTGCTGGCCGCCGCCCACCCCGGCTGACCCGCCGCCGACGTCCTTTTTTCGCAGCCTCGCCAAGGCTCGACAGCGGCTACAGATGCTTCATCCTGTAGCCGCTGCCGCAGGCTGCGAACGGCTGCGCAGCAGACGCTGCCCTCAAGGCCGCCGAAGGTCCTGCGGCCCTTTGCGCGGCCTCGCAGGCTCGGCAGCGGCTACAGCGCAACAACCGGGGCAGACTGCGGCATAATCGCCGCGCCCACTTTCAGGATGCCGCCATGAACGACAGCGAAAGCCTCAAGGATTACCAGCGTGTGCGCCAACTGGCGATCCGTTCGCTGTTCGAGATCATCGAGCAGTCCAGCGAAGGCACGGTGATCGTCGACCGCGACGCCAATATCGTCTGGATGAACGAGCGCTACGCCCGGCGCTTCGGCCTGGAATCGGCGGCCTTCGCCATCGGCAAGCCCTGCGAAAGCGTGATCCCCGGCAGCCTGCTGCGGGAGGTGGTACGCACCGGCCGCCCGATCCTGCTGGACATGCAGGACACCCCCAAGGAACCGCTGGTGGTGATGCGCCTGCCGATCCACGACGCCGCCGGCACGGTGATCGGCGCCATCGGCTTTGCCCTGTTCGACGAACTGCGCAGCCTGTCGCCGATGCTCAAGCGCTACCTGAGCATGCAGGAAGAATTGGCCTCCACCCGCTCTCTGTTGCGGGCCCGGCAGACCAAGTACAACTTCGCCCATTTCATCGGCACCAGCGCCGCCAGCCTGGAAGTCAAACGCCGGGCCCGACGCAGCGCCAGCGCCGAATCCCCAGTACTGCTGCAAGGCGAAACTGGCACCGGCAAGGAGCTGCTGGCCCAGGCCATCCATGCTGCTTCGCCCCGGGCCCACAAGCCCTTTGTCAGCATCAACAGCGCGGCGATTCCTGAGGCGCTGCTGGAGGCGGAGTTCTTCGGCACCGCCCCCGGCGCCTTCACCGGCGCCGACCGCAAGGGCCGCGCCGGCAAGTTGCAGATCGCCCAGGGCGGCACCCTGTTCCTCGATGAAATCGGCGACATGCCCCTGCCCCTGCAAAGCAAGTTGCTGCGAGTGCTGCAGGAAAAAGAGTTCGAACCAGTGGGCTCCAATGAAGTGATCCACAGCGATGTGCGGGTGATCGCCGCCACTTCCACCGACCTGGAAGCGGCGATCAAGCGCGGCGAGTTCCGCGCCGACCTGTACTACCGGCTCAACGTGCTGCCGATCCAGGTGCCGGCCCTGCGCGAACGCCTGGACGACCTGCCGGCCCTGAGCGAAGGGATTCTCGAAGAACTGCGCAGCCAGCATGAACTGGATCGCGAAGCCCTGGCCCTGCTGGCGCAACATGCCTGGCCGGGGAACATCCGCGAACTGCGCAACGTGCTGGAGCGCGCGGCGCTGCTCAGCGACGACCTGATACTCACTGCCGCGGACATTCGCGCGGCAATCGGCAGCTTCAGCCCGGCGCAACGCCATGCGGCCCCGCTGCCCGCCGAGTCGCCGAGCCAGGAAACCTTCGCCGCGGCCCGGGAACGGTTCGAGCGGCAACTGATCAGCGCCACCCTGGCGCAATGCGCCGGCAAGGTGGACGAAGCGGCCCGGCGCCTGGGGCTGGGTCGCTCGACGCTGTACAAGAAGATGGCGGCCCTGGGGATTGCCGAGTCTCAATAACGAGACAAAAATCCCAATTCAGAGACAACCGCTTGTGTGGCGCGGGAGCTTGCTCCCGCTGGGCCGCGCAGCGGCGCCAAACCCAGTGATTGCGGTCTTTCTGACACAACCCGGTGGCCGGCATGAGGAGTGCTGCACACTAAAGCGGGAGCAAGCTCCCTCGCCTCACTGTCTCCAATCAGAGAATATCTGGATAAATCACCTTCGATATATTTAAAAAGTGCTTATATTTCAATAAGTTAACTAACTGGCACAGTTCTCGCTATGACGCTCTCCACACGCAACACCCGACAACAATAACAATCCTGGAGAGACACACCATGAGTGTGATCATTGCCTTGGCAGCCCTGACGCTGCTGATGCTGGCGGCCTACCGTGGCTACAGCGTCATCCTCTTTGCCCCCATTGCCGCCCTGGGCGCAGTGCTGCTCACCGATCCGTCCGCCGTGGCGCCCGCCTTTACCGGGGTGTTCATGGAGAAGATGGTCGGCTTCATCAAGTTGTATTTCCCGGTTTTCCTGCTGGGCGCGGTGTTCGGCAAGCTGATCGAGCTGTCGGGCTTCTCGCGCTCCATCGTCGCCGCCGCGATCCGCCTGCTGGGCACCCGCCAGGCGATACTGGTGATCGTTTTGGTCTGCGCCCTGCTGACCTACGGCGGGGTTTCGCTGTTCGTGGTGGTGTTCGCGGTCTACCCGTTCGCCGCCGAGATGTTCCGCCAGAGCAATATCCCCAAGCGCCTGATCCCGGCCACCATCGCTCTGGGTGCATTCTCCTTCACCATGGATGCGCTACCCGGCACCCCGCAGATCCAGAACATCATCCCCAGCACCTTCTTCAACACCACCGCCTGGGCCGCGCCCTGGCTGGGCGTGATCGGCACCATTTTCGTGTTCTGCGCCGGCATGCTGTTCCTGCAGCGCCAGCGCAACAAAGCGCAGAAGGCCGGTGAAGGCTACGGCACCGAACTGCGCAACGAACCGGAAACCGCCGAAGACCTGAAACTGCCCAACCCCTGGCTGGCGCTGTCGCCGCTGCTGCTGGTGGGCATCATGAACCTGCTGTTCACCCACTGGATTCCCCAGTGGTACGGCAAGACCCACAGCCTCAGCCTGGCGGGCATGGCCGCCCCGGTGACCAGCGAAATCGCCAAGCTCACCGCCATCTGGGCGGTGCAGGCGGCCTTGCTGGTGGGCATCCTGATGGTGCTGGTGTGCGGCTACTCGGCGATTCGCAGCAAGCTCGCCGAGGGCAGCAAGAGCGCGGTCAGCGGCGCCTTGCTGGCGGCGATGAACACCGCTTCGGAATACGGTTTCGGCGCAGTGATCGCCTCCCTGCCGGGCTTTCTGGTGCTGGCCGACTGGCTCAAAAGCATCCCCAACCCGCTGGTCAACGAAGCCATCACCGTGACCCTGCTGGCGGGCATCACCGGCTCGGCTTCGGGGGGCATGAGCATCGCCCTGGCGGCCATGTCCGAAAGCTTCATCAGCGCCGCCCATGCCGCCAACATTCCCCTGGAAGTGCTGCACCGGGTGGCCTCCATGGCCAGCGGCGGCATGGACACCCTGCCCCACAACGGCGCGGTGATCACCCTGCTGGCGGTCACCGGGCTGACCCACCGCGAAGCCTACAAGGACATTTTCTGCATCACCCTGATCAAGACCCTGGCGGTCTTTGTCGTCATCGCCACTTTCTACGCCACCGGCATTGTGTGAGGTATTCATGACCACTCTTTCTGGCAAGACCGCCCTGGTCACCGGCTCCACCAGCGGCATTGGCCTGGGCATCGCCCGGGTCCTGGCCAAGGCCGGGGCCAAGCTGATTCTCAACGGCTTCGGCGATGCCTCGAAGGCCATCGCCGAGGTCGCACAATTCGGCGGCCAGGTCGGCCATCACCCGGCGGACGTCAGCGACCCGGCACAGATCGCCGAGCTGTTCGCCTACGCCGAACGGGAGTTTGGCGGCGTCGACATCCTGGTCAACAACGCCGGCATCCAGCACGTGGCGGCGGTGGAGGAATTCCCCGTGGAGCGCTGGGATTCGATCATCGCCATCAACCTGTCCTCAGTGTTCCACAGCACCCGCCTGGGGCTGCCGGGGATGCGTGCCAAGGGCTGGGGACGGATCGTCAACATTGCCTCGGTGCACGGTCAGGTGGGTTCGGTAGGCAAGGCCGCCTATGTCGCGGCCAAACACGGGGTGATCGGCCTGACCAAGGTGGTGGGCCTGGAAACCGCCACCAGCAAAGTCACCTGCAATGCCATCTGCCCAGGCTGGGTGCTGACCCCGCTGGTGCAGAAGCAGATCGACGACCGGGTGGCGGCCGGGGCTGACCCGCAACAGGCCCAGCATGATCTGCTGGCGGAAAAGCAGCCGTCCCTGGAGTTCGTCACCCCGTCGCAACTGGGCGAGCTGGTGCTATTTTTGTGCAGCGAAGCCGGCGCCCAAGTGCGCGGTGCGGCCTGGAACATCGACGGCGGCTGGCTGGCGCAATAACCCCGCGCCCTGTAGCCGCTGCCATAGGCTGCGATAAGGCGCGCAGCGCCTTCCTAGGCCCTCAAGAGCACGTCTCCTGCAGAGCCGATCGCAGCCAGCGGCAGCGGCTACAGAGCATCCGGCATTAGAATCGGTTTGCGTGCAAAGCAAGAAAAACAAGAGGCATCCCATGTCCGAAATACTCTGGCAACCCAGCGCCGAGCGCATCAGCAAGACCCGCATGGAAGCCTTCCGGCGCCTGGTCAATCACCGTCACGACCTCAACCTGGCCGACTTTCCCGCCCTGCACCAGTGGAGCATCGACCAGCGAGAAAGCTTCTGGCAGGCCATCGTCGACTTCTTCGAGGTCAGCTTTCACCAGCCCGCTGAATCCGTGCTGCGCGAAGGCCCGCAAATGCCCAGCGCCCAATGGTTTCCAGGGGCCACGCTGAACTTCGCCGAGCACCTGCTCAAGCGCCGGGACGACACCGTGGCGGTGGTGGCGATCAACGAGAACGGCCAGCGCGAACCACTGACCTACGCCGAACTGGCGGCCCAGGTCGCCGGCCTGCAGCGCAGCCTGCGGGCTGCCGGGGTCGGCCTCGGCGACCGAGTTGCCGCCTGCCTGCCCAACACCTGGCAGACCCTGGTGGGCATGCTGGCCAGCACCAGCCTCGGCGCGGTGTGGTCCAGCTGTTCGCCGGATTTCGGCACCCAGGGGGTGATCGACCGTTTTGGCCAGATCGAACCCAAGGTGCTGATCACCTGCGCCGGCTATCGCTACGCCGGCAAGGACATCGACCAGACCGCCAAGGTCAACGAGATCCTTGAGCGCCTGCCGTCCCTGGAGCAATTGCTCATCGTGCCCTACGCCCGTCAGCAAGCCCGGGTCGAGGACTACCATACCCAGGCCCGGATCAGCCTCTGGGACGATTTCTATCAGTCTGGCGGCGAGCCCGAATTCGTCCCGGTGCCCTTCGCCCATCCGCTGTACATCCTCTATTCCAGCGGCACCACCGGGGTGCCCAAGTGCATCGTCCACGGCACTGGCGGGGTGCTGCTGCAGCACCTCAAGGAACACGGCCTGCACACCGACCTGGGGCCCGGCGAGCGGCTGTTCTACTACACCACTTGCGGCTGGATGATGTGGAACTGGCTGGTCTCGGCCCTGGCCACTGGCGCCAGCCTGGTGCTCTACGACGGATCGCCCTTCCATCCCACCAACGAGCGCCTGATCGACCTGATCGATAGCGAAGGCATCAGCGTCTTCGGCACCAGCCCCAAGTACCTGGCCGCCCTGGAAAAGGCCGGCAGCCGACCGCGCCTCAGCCACCGCCTGGACAGCCTCAAGACCCTGCTCTGCACCGGCTCGCCGCTGTCGCCACAGAGCTACGACTACGTGTACCGCGAGATCAAACACGACCTGTGCCTGGCCTCGATGTCCGGCGGCACCGACATCGTCGCCTGTTTCGTCGCCGGCAACCCGATCCAGCCGGTGCGCCGTGGCGAGATGCAGGGCAAGAGCCTGGGCATGGCCATCGAAGTGTGGAACGACCAGGGCCAGCCGGTGACCGGCGAAAAAGGCGAACTGGTGTGCACCCGGCACTTTCCGAGTATTCCCGTAGGCCTGTGGCACGACCCGGACCAGAGCAAGCTCAAGGCCTCGTACTTCAGCCTGTTTCCCGGGGTCTGGGCCCAGGGCGACTACGCCGAACAGCTGCCCCATGGCGGCTGGCTGATTCACGGACGCTCGGATGCGGTGCTCAACCCGGGTGGAGTGCGGATTGGCACCGCGGAAATCTACCGCCAGGTGGAGAAGCTGGAACAGGTGCTGGAAAGCCTGGCCATCGGCCAGAGCTGGGAGCATGACGTACGGGTGGTGCTGTTCGTACGCCTGCAGGATGGCGTGGTGCTCGATGAGCCGTTGCAGGAGCGGATTCGCCAGGTGATCCGCAGCAACACCACGCCGCGCCATGTGCCGGCGAAGATCCTCGCAGTGACCGACATTCCCCGGACCATCAGCGGCAAGATCGTGGAGTTGGCGGTGCGCAATGTGGTGCATGGCCTGCCGGTGAAGAATACCGACGCCCTGGCGAACCCCGAAGCCCTGGAGCAGTTCCGCGACCGCGAGGAATTGCGCCACTGACGACGGCCAACCACCGCCGGCGCAGCCCTTCGCGACGCAGGACCTGTAGCCGCTGCCGAGCCTGCGAGGCTGCGCAAAGGGCCGCAGGACCTTCAGCGATCTCAAGAGCAGCGCTTCCTGCGACGCAGTGCCGCCCAGAGCGTTCGCAGCCTGCGGCAGCGGCTACAGGGACCGTTCAGCCCCTCTAGACTGGTCATCTGCCGCAAAAGCAGGTGAAAATAACCCCGCCAGAAACACCTACACTCCATCCGTTTGAATATGCACGGCATGTCCATGCGACTTTTCCAGTACGCGAGCCATGACCTTGCCGCGTAACACCGCTGCGCCCAGGACACACCCGACATGAATGCCCCCCACTCCGGCAGCCAAGCCGCCCACCTGATAGCCCGTCTGGACTGGTCCGCCACGGCCCTCGGTGAATCCGGCCACTGGCCCCAGAGCCTGCGCACCGCCGTGGACATCGTGATCCATTCGCCGATGCCGATGTTGCTGCTGTGGGGCTCCGAGCTGACCCAGATCTACAACGACGGCTTCGCCCTGCTGGCAGGCAACAAGCACCCCCAGGCCTTCGGCCAGCCGGCGCACCTGATCTGGCCAGAGCTGATGGACTTCACCGACCCGGTCTACCGCGCGGTGCTCAACGGCCAGGTGCGCAGCTTCAGCGAGCAGCGCTTCAGCCTGCAACGCAGCGACGGTACTGCACACGACCTGTGGCTGGACCTGACCTACAGCCCGATCCGCGATGAACGCGGCGACGTTGCCGGAATCCTGGTGACCGCCATCGAGACCAACGAGCGCCGGCGCATCGCCCTCGAACTGCAGCAGCGCTCCGACGACAGCCTGCGGGCCCAGCACGAGACCGAGGAGCGCCTGCAACTGGCCCTGGCGGCCACTGATGCGGTGGGCACCTGGGATTGGGACATTGGCGAAGATCGCTTTATCGCCGACACCCATTTTGCCCAGCTGCACAGCGTCAACCCGCAGCTATCCCGACAATTGCCCATCAGTGAGTACCTCAAAGGCGTGCACCCGGAAGACCGGGCCATGGTGGCCCGGAGCATCAAGCACTGCATCACCCAGGGCAGCGAATACGCCGAGGAATACCGCCTGCAACTGGCCGACGGCCAGGTGCGCTGGGTGTTCGCCCGGGGTCGCTGCTACAAGGATCACCACGGCCGGCCGACGCGCTTTCTCGGCGCCGCCCTGGACCTGACCGAGCGCAAACAGATGGAGCAAGCACTGCGCCAGAGCCAGACCGAACTGCAACTGATCATTAACGCCATGCCAGTGCTGATCGGTTACGTCGACCGCGAAGAGCGCTTTCGCCTGAACAACAGCGCTTACCTGGACTGGTACGGCCTGACCCCGCAGGAGCTGTACGGCAAGACCATCCGCGAAGTGGTGGGCGACGAGATCTACGCCACCCGCGCCGAGAACATTGCCGCCGCATTGGCGGGCAAGCCTTGCAGCTTCGAAGCCAACTCGCCCCACCGCGACGGCCGCCCGCGCCATGCCCTGATGAAGTACCTGCCCCGCCATGGCGCCGACGGTGCCATCAACGGTTTCTACATTTTCGTCATCGATGAAACCGAGCGCAGACAGACCGAGGAGGCTCTGCGCAACCTCAACGAAACCCTGGAAGAACGGGTCAACCGCCGCACCGAGGCGCTGGCCGCCGTCAACCAGCGCCTGCAGAACGAAATGTTCGAACGCGAGCGCGCCGAGGACGCCCTGCGCCACGCACAGAAGATGGAGGCCGTGGGCCAACTCACTGGCGGCATCGCTCACGACTTCAACAACATGCTCACCGGCATCATCGGCAGCCTGGACCTGATGCAGCGCTACATCGACAACGGCCGCAGCGATGAGATCGGTCGTTTTACCGAAGCCGCCATGTCCTCGGCCAAACGTGCCGCGTCCCTGACCCACCGCCTGCTGGCCTTCTCCCGACGCCAGTCCCTGGACCGCCAGCCCCTGGACCCGAACCAGCTGGTGCGCTCGCTGCAGGAGCTGTTCAACCACACCAAGGGCGAACACATCCAGCTGCAGATGCAACTGGCGGACGAGGTGTGGCCGGTAAACACCGATGCCAGCCAGCTGGAAAACGCCTTGCTCAATCTGGTGATCAACGCCCGCGACGCCATGCCCGACGGCGGCCGACTGCTGATCGAGACCGCCAACAGTTACCTCGACGGCAGCGACATCAGCACCCTGGAGCCGGTCAAGGCCGGCGACTACGTGATGCTGGGGGTCAGCGACAACGGCGCCGGCATGAGCCCACGGATTCTGTCCAAGGCCTTCGACCCCTTCTTCACCACCAAGCCCATCGGCCAGGGCACGGGCCTCGGGCTGTCGATGATCTATGGTTTTGCTCAGCAGTCCGGCGGACACGTGACCATCAGCAGCGAGCCAGGCCAGGGCACCTGTGTGCGCCTGTACCTGCCGCGCCTGCACAACGCGCCCCTGGAACCGCTGCAACCCACGGGCAGCAGCGCGGCGCCCCAGGCCATGGCCGGGGAAAGCGTGATGGTGGTGGAGGACGACCCGGCGGTGCGCATGCTGGTGCTCAACGTCCTCAGCGAACTGGGCTACCGCGCCATCGAGGCCGAGGATGCACGCAGCGCCCTGCCATTGCTGGACTCGCCACTGCGCGTCGACCTGCTGGTGACCGACGTCGGCCTGCCGGGCATGAACGGCCGACAATTGGCGGAGATCGCCCGCCAACAGCGCCCGGGGCTCAAGGTACTGTTCATGACCGGCTACGCGGAAAAGGCCGCCGAGCGCCAGGGCTTTCTGGAACCGGGCATGGACCTGATGGCCAAGCCGTTTTCCATCGAAGAACTGGCGCAGAAGATTCGCCAGATGATCGGCCGCGAGTCCTGAATTCAGGCATAATCCGCGGCCGCCGATTTCCCGCTACAAGGTTACGCCATCATGAAAGCCCAAGCCCGCCACATCCTGGTGAAAACCGCCGAAGAAGCCGAGCAGCTCAAGCAGCGCATCGCCAAGGGCGAAGCCTTCGACGTGCTGGCCAAGAAATACTCCACCTGCCCGTCGGGCAAGCGCGGCGGCGACCTGGGGGAAGTGCGTCCGGGGCAGATGGTCGGCGCCATTGATCAGGTGATTTTCAAGAAGCCCCTGCGCACCGTGCACGGCCCGATCAAGAGCAAATTCGGCTATCACCTGGTGCAGGTGTTCTTCCGCGACTGACCACTCAAGCCCCGTTCTGTGGGAGCCGGCGTGCCAGCCCAAGCGCCCGCAACCGGCAAAGGCCTGTTCGTCGGCCAGCCGGCTCCTACAACGCGGGCTCCCGGGGAAGCAACGCCCCGGGATGCTGAATCACCCGACTCGCCAATCGATGCCCGGCCTCTGCGGCCTGCACCGGGCTGCCGCCGCGCAAACGACAGGCCAGATAAGCCGCGCTGAAGGAGTCTCCCGCCGCCGTGGTGTCCACCACCTGCGCCACTGGCAGCGCCGGTATCTCATGACTCTCGCCGCCGCAACGCACCAGGCACGAATCCGCCCCGCGCTTGACCACCACCTCGGCAATGTTCGGGTAGGCCGCAAACACGCCATGGGCATAGTCATGGCCAAACAGCGCCTGCTCGTCCTCCAGGGTCAACAGCGCCAGATCCACATGCTCCAGTACCTGCAGATAGGCCACTCGCGCCTGCTCCACCGAGGCCCAGAGCCTTGGCCGATAGTTGTTGTCAAACACGATCTGCGCCCGACGGATGCGCGCTTCCACCAGCAGGTCAATCAGCTTTTTGCGTCCCACCTCCCCGAGCACCGCCAGGGTGATGCCGCTGAAATACAACACATCGTAATCGCACAAGTCCGCCAGGATCGGCCCCGCCGCCGCGGTGTTGAAGCAGTCCCGTACCGCCGCCTCATTGCGCCAATACAGAAAACGCCGCTCCCCCCGGGCATCGGTCTGAATGCAATACAACCCCGGCAAACGCCCGGGCAGGCGCTGAACCTTTCCCAGGCCGATACCCTCCTGCGCCCAGCTCTGGCACATGGCATCGCTGAAGCTGTCGTAGCCCAGGGCGGTCACGTAATCCACCTGCGCCTGCTGCCCGAGCTCCCGGCACAGATACACCGCAGTGTTCAAGGTATCGCCACCAAAGCTCTGTAGCAGACTGCCGTCGTGACGCTGTTGCAGCTCGATCATGCATTCGCCAATGGCGGCAATGCGCTGCTTCCCGTTCATGTTCTTGACCTCCCCTCAAAGCACACACCACCTAGTAGAACCTGGCTTGCCAACGAAAGCGTCCTCAGAGTTGCGCCCTAACCCAGGGTCTGTTCGTCGGCGAGCCGGCTGCTACGTTCAGAAGCAGGTTTCCAGACTCTCGATCACCTGCAGGCGCTCATCCACCAGCAAACCGGTACGCCACTTGTCGAAGGTCAGGCACGGGTGCGATGTACCAAAGGAAATGATGTCGCCAATACGCAGCTCCACTCCCGGCGCCACGGTGAGAAACGCGTGCTGATCCATCACCGCCGTCACCTTGCACGCCCCCACATCATCACTGGCACCGGCCTCGGCTCCAGCGCGGTAACGTCGCAGCGGCACCGGCAAGCCAGCGTCATAGGCGACATCGCGCTTGCCCAGGGCCACCACCGCAAAGCCCGGCTCCGGCAGCGACTGCACATGGGCCCAGACTTCCATCGCCGGACGCAGGCCTTCGTGCAGATCACTGCGTCGATCCAACACACAGCACTGAGCCTCTTTGTAGATACCGTGGTCATGGGCGACATAACTGCCCGGACGCAGCACGCTGAGGAAACGCCCCTTGGCGTTGTGGGTCTCGAAGGACTCGGCGATCAGGTCGTACCAGGCCGAACCCGAAGCCGTGATGATCGGCCGCTCGATGGCAAACAAACCATCGTTGTGCAGATCCACCGCCAGACGCACCAGGGAATCGGCAAACTGCCGAATGCCACTGATGGCCTGGTCGCCGTGGATCACCCCTTCGTAACCTTCGATACCGCACAACGCCAAAGCTGGCTGCGCCTGGATCGCCTTGGCCAGGGCCAGTACTTCCTGCTCGCTGCGGCAACCGCAACGACCGCCCACCACGCCGTACTCGATCATCACCTTGAGGGTGACGCCGCGCTGGGCGAAAAACGCCCCCAGATCGGCCACGTTGTCCGGGTGATCCACCATGCAATAGAAATCGAAATCGGCATCCGCCAACAGCTCGGCGATCAGCGCCATGTTCGGCGCCCCCACCAGTTGGTTGGCCATCAACACCCGGCGCGCGCCATGGGCGTAGGCGGCGCGAGTCTGTACTGCCGTGGCCAGGGTGATGCCCCAGGCGCCGGCGTCCAACTGCCGCTGAAACAGCGCGGGCATCATGCTGGTCTTGCCGTGGGGCGCCAGCTCGGCGCCGCTGTCACTGACAAACTTCTGCATCCAGCGAATGTTGTGTTCCAGCGCCTCGCGGTGCAGCACCAGGGCCGGCAGGCTGACGTCGCTCAGCAGACTCGCGCCGATAGCAGCGGCGCCCTTTTCCACCAGGGGCAGATTCAAAGCGGAAGACATGTTGGCACTCCTTATCAAGGCGGCTGCGCACAGCCGCGACACTGTCATCAATCGTTGATACGCCGGGCCAGGCGGTTGGCGCTGTCGATCAGCACCCGGCGGTATTCCTGGTAATGGCTCTGCGCATCGGCCCTCGGCGCGACGATGCACAGGGTGCAGATGCACACCCCGCGCTCATCGCGCACCGGCGCGGCAAAACAATGGGTGAAGGTGTCGGCGACGCTGTCGAAGGAAAAGAACCCCTCCTCGGTGGCCTGACGGATTTCCTTGAGGAAGGTCTCCAGCGGCAGGCGCTCACCATTAGGCAGCATGAAGTCCTGGTCATCGATCATCTCGACGATCTGCTCATCGCTCATATGCCCCAGCAGCAACCGCCCGGAGGCGGTCCAGGGGATCGGCGCGTTCTCGCCAATGTCCGAGGTAATGCGGAAATTCCGCTCGCCCTCCTTCATCAGCGCCACGGTGTATTTGCGCCCGTTGAGCAGGCACATCTGCGCGGTTTCCCGGGTCTGGCTGACAATTTCCTGCAACGCCTGATCAGCCTCGCGGCTCAGATCGAAATGGCGCAAATGAGCCTGCCCGAGAAAATACAGCTGGCGGCCCAGGTACACATGACCGTCCTTGCCTACCGGCTCCAGCACCCGCCGCTCCAGCAAGGACGCCACCAACTCATAGACCGTGGACTTGGGACTGCCAATGCCCTTGGCGATATCGTTGGGCCGCAGCGGCTGGCCGATCTCCTTGAGGAAATCGAGAATATCGAAGGCCCGATCCAGGCCCTTGGCCCGGCGCTTGATGCTGTCTTCACTCATCTACCCACCCCTATGCAAAACACAATCCCTGTAGCCGCTGCCGCAGGCTGCGAACGCCCTGAGCGACACGCCGTCGCAGGGGCCGCAGCGATCTCATCACCCTGCGCCCGCGTTGCGGTCGATCGCAGCCTCGCCCAGGCTCGGCAGCGGCTACAGAAGCGCACTCAAGGCTTCTTCTTGTAGGCCACACAATCGATCTCGACCTTGCAGTCCACCATCATGCTGGCCTGCACACAGGCCCGGGCCGGCGCGTGTTCGGGCTTGAAGTACTCGCCGAACACCTTGTTGAAACTCCAGAAATCCCGCGGGTCTTCCAGCCACACGCCAACCCGCACCACATCCTCCAGGCCGTACCCGGCCTCTTCGAGAATGGCCACTAGATTGCGCATGGTCTGATGCGTCTGCTCGACGATCCCACCGTGAATGATCTCGCCATCCAGCGCCGGCACCTGGCCGGACACATGCAGCCAGCCATCGGCTTCGACGGCGCGAGCGAAAGGACGCGGCTGGCCACCGCCTGCGGTGCTGCCGGTGCCGTAACGGGTGATGCTCATGAGCGATTCTCCTGGTTGAAGATTGACCATCTGGCCGCCCTGCCCGAGCGTCACCCGACTCGCCGCGGACTTCTGCGCAAACTCTGCCGCAGCAACCCGCGATGGCCTGGAAACGCACAGGCGTGGAACAAATAAATTCCGCTATAACAGAATAAAATATCAAATAGCGGAACAGGCGCCAGAGTGTGCCATGGAGCACAAAGGAGATAACAGGGGGGATGGAAAAACTTTCCGGAACGAGGAACGGAGAAATGAGAAACGGCCATCAGCCAATGTCAGGCATTTCTGTATTTGCTGAAGGCACACCCGAATGCCTGGTGATACTGCTCGCCACCTTCTACATTCCGTTGCGTCGCAGCAGTCCGCGACCGGATTTGGCCGTCCGAATCTCCATGAGCACACTTCAGTATTCCTTCATGGAGCGTCACTGCTATGGATCTCCAACCTTTCACCTGCACCACCGACCACCCCGTCGCCTTCATCAACCCACAAGCGCCGTTACTCGACCTGCTGACCTACGCCGGCCTGCGCATCCGCGCCGCCCGGGACATGCTGGACAGCCTTGCCGACATGACCAGCCGCAATGCCGATCACCTCGACCTGAAGCGCTTCTCCAGCGTGGCGACCCTGCTGTTACAGGACGGCTGCGATGTGTTGCATGCAGTTGAGCAACGGGTAATGGATCTGCCCCGTGAGTAATGGTCAGGTTTCGCAAAAAACAACACACAAGTGTTGTACAAAAATATGAATGTTGTACCGTGCAGAAATCCAAGCCATGAGGCGAGGTGATGAAATTCAGCGAATTCAGACGATGGTTGAAAGCTCAAGGCGTGGTCTTCGAGGCCGGTAAAGGCAGCCACTTCAAAGTTAAGGCCCCAAACGGCAACCAGACCACCTTCGCGGATCACGGCAGCAAGGAAATGCCCGAACCCACCCGCAAGGCAATCATCAGGCAATTGGGGCTCTAGGACTCACATCCATTCTCTGCATGCTGAAATATCGCCTCCGAGGAGTGACCATGTACGACTACGCCCTTCGCTTCGAGCAAGACCGTGCACCGGGACTGGCGGTCTTCTGCCGCGATCTGCCCGAACTCAATAGCTTTGGCGATGATCCTGAGCACGCCATCAACCAGGCCATCGACGCGCTCGAAACCACTCTGTCCCTTTACGTCGACCAGCGCCGCGCCATTCCCCCGGCCTCCGCGCCGCTACCAGGGGAACAGGTCATTCATTTGCCAATGGTGACCGTGGCCAAGATAGCGCTGTGGAACACGATGATGGAGCGGGACATGCGCAAGGCCGATCTATGCCGACTGCTCGGAATCCACCAAGCCCAGGGAGATCGCCTGGTGGACTTTCTACACAGCTCCAAAATGGAACAGCTGGAAAATGCCCTGGCAGCCCTAGGTAAACGTCTTGCAGTATCAGTGGAGGCGGCATAGCCCAAAATGGCCGAACGCAGGCATTGATCCGTGGGCAACCCGGCAGTAGGCCGGGTTAGCCGCACCGGGCCTCAATCAACATCAGCCACGCACAACACCCACCACAGATTCCGCGCCCCCTGGCAGGCGACATAGGCAGAAGAAATAGCCGAGCCCCTGGTCAACTCACACCAATCAGGACTATCGAACCGATACACCACCAGCTCGGAAAACGGCGCCGGAAACACTGCATCCAGCGCTTCGAACACCACCTGGCGGGCATTGGCCACGGACCCTCCACGACTGGACGGATGACAACCGCCCCGCAGCAGCGCCGCCAGCAACGAGCCCTCGAACTCGTATCGATTGAGCATGGAACAGGGCCCGAAGTCAGGCTCGATCTGCCCGATGGCCGTCGAGCTGGCGAGGCCGCTGAAACGCTCGAGAAACTCGGCCAGTCGCGGCCTCTCACCCAACACCTTGATGGCGGGATCAGGCTTGAAGAAGCAGGACACCACCTCGCCACACTGGGCAAGCACGGCAAGCAGTTCGGCAAGGGGCTGCTTGTCGACGACAAACTCGCTGGCAGCGGTCAATGGCGCTAGCGCATCGTGCTTCAGGTTTTCATCTTGATTCATGCTTAAGCACCGAAGGTTGATCACAAACAGGCAAACACCCCAGCGGCTATCGCATCCTGGGCTTTTGCGACCGCAGACAACTGCAACGGCACCGCTCGGAGCGAACAGGCCGGGAGGGGCGACAATGTATCGGCCGCACCGTTGCACGGCAAACCCGAAAACCATCCCCGCCCGCACC
>NZ_JAFGYX010000032.1:0-53941 GCF_017491625.1 Pseudomonas sp. 50_B | reverse complement strand
TTCTTGACGACCATAGAGCGTTGGAACCACCTGATCCCATCCCGAACTCAGAAGTGAAACGATGCATCGCCGATGGTAGTGTGGGGTTTCCCCATGTGAGAGTAGGTCATCGTCAAGATTAAATTCCAAAACCCCAATTGCGAAAGCAATTGGGGTTTTGTTTTTGCGCGGAGAAAAGCTGCAGCGGTTTCTCTTGTGCTGTTTGCTCGGTCCGGCTGCCACCACCCCGTGACAGTGCTAAGGTTCCGGCCTAGCTTTTTGTATTCTCCAAGGAAGCCCTTATGCCGGACGCCTCGTCCCTCACCCCAGGTTTTATGGTGGTTCACGGTAACCGCCTGGACGAGTTGCGCAGCCTGGTGGTCAGCTGGATGCGGCGCTACCCGCTGGCTCCTCTGGAAAATGAAATCGCCCTGGTGCAGAGCAATGGCATCGCGCAATGGCTGAAGTTGGCCCTGGCTGAAGATCCTGAAGAGGATGACTCCGGCGGTTGCGGTATTGCCGCCGCCATCGATGTGCAATTGCCTGGCAGCTTCATGTGGCAGCTTTATCGCCTGGTATTGGGACGCGATGAAATCCCGCCTAAATCCCTTTTGGACAAAGCCCCGCTGACCTGGCGTCTGATGCGCCTGCTGCCAGAGCTGATCGATGAGCCCCACTTCGAACCCCTGCAGCGCTTCCTGACCCACGACAGTGATTTGCGTAAACGCTACCAACTGGCAGAGCGCCTTGCCGACCTGTTCGACCAGTACCAGGTCTATCGGGCCGATTGGCTGGAGGACTGGGCCGCTGGACGCCATTCACTGCGTAACGTTCGTGGCGAAGCCAAAGCCCTGACCCCGGCCAACTGCTGGCAAGCCGAACTGTGGCGAGCACTGCTTCTGGATGTGGGTACCGAAGGCATGGCCCAGAGCCGAGCCGGAGTCCACCAACGCTTTATCGAGCGGATCAATAACCTGGATCAAGCTCCCGCTGGCCTGCCGTCACGAGTGATCGTTTTCGGTATTTCTTCCTTGCCGGCCCAGGCCTTGGAGGCTTTGGCCGGATTGGCCCGTTTCAGCCAAGTCCTTCTCTGTGTGCACAACCCCTGTCGCCATCACTGGGCGGACATCGTTGCCGACAAGGATCTGCTGCGCCATCAGTACAAACGCCAGGCGCGCAAAGCCGGTATGCCACTGGCCCTGGACCCGCAAACCCTGCACCAGCATGCCCATCCGTTGCTGGCCGCCTGGGGCAAGCAGGGCCGTGACTACATCAACCTGCTGGACAGCTACGACGACCCCAACAGTTATCGCGCGGCTTTCCGCGATGGCCGCATCGACCTGTTCAGCGACAGCCAGCCACGCACTATGCTTCAGCAGCTGCAGGACGATATCCTCGAGCTGCGTCCCCTCAACGAGACTCGCGAACTGTGGCCCGAAGTCGATCTCCAGCAGGACCAGTCGATCCGTTTTCACATTGCTCACAGTGCCCAGCGCGAGGTGGAAATCCTCCACGACCAGCTCCTGGCACGCTTCAGCGCCGAGCCCGACCTGCGGCCTCGCGATGTGATCGTCATGGTCCCCGACATCGACAGCTACGCCCCGCATATCCGTGCAGTATTCGGCCAGTTGGAGCGTGATGACCGACGTTTCATTCCCTTTACCCTCACCGACCAGGGACAGCGCGGTCGCGACCCGTTGCTGATCGCCGTCGAACACCTGCTCAAACTCCCCGACAGCCGCTTCCCGGTCAGTGAGATTCTCGACCTGCTGGACGTCCCGGCATTGCGTGCGCGTTTTGGTGTCGATGAAGCCGACCTGCCCACCTTGCACCGCTGGATCGAAGGTGCCGGCATCCGTTGGGGCATGAACGCCGAACAACGCGCCGAATTGGGACTGCCCCAGGAGCTTGAGCAAAACAGCTGGCGTTTCGGCCTGCGCCGAATGCTCCTGGGATATGCGGTCGGCCGCTCCGATGCCTGCGACGGCATTGAGCCTTATGACGAAATCGGCGGCCTGGATGCCGCGCTGATCGGCCCCTTGGTCGCACTGCTGGATGCCCTGCAGATTGCCTACCAGCAACTCACCCAGCCTGCTGTGCCAGCCCAATGGGGCGAGCGCCTGCAGCACTTGCTGGAACAGTTCTTCCTGGCTAGCACCGAGCATGACGATTACCTGTTGGGCCAGCTCGAGGACCTTCGGGAAAACTGGCTGGAAACCTGCGACTCCGTCGGTCTGCAAGATCAATTGCCCCTGACCGTGGTGCGTGAAGCCTGGCTGGCGGGCCTTGATCAGGGCCGCTTGTCCCAGCGCTTCCTCGCCGGCGCCGTGAATTTCTGCACCCTGATGCCGATGCGCGCAATCCCCTTCAAGCTGGTGTGCCTGCTGGGCATGAATGACGGTGACTATCCACGGGCGCAACCGCCTCTGGACTTCGACCTGATGGGCAGCGACTACCGCCCCGGCGACCGTTCCCGACGCGAAGATGACCGCTATCTGCTGCTCGAAGCGTTGCTCTCAGCCCGGGACCAACTCTATGTCAGTTGGGTTGGCCGCAGCATCCGCGATAACAGCGAACGGCCTGCCTCGGTGCTGATCGGCCAGTTGCGCGATCATCTGGCCGGCGGCTGGCGATTGGCCGATGCGCAGCAATCCCTGCTCGAGGCCCTGACCCAGGAGCACCCGCTGCAGCCCTTCAGTGCCCGCTACTTTCATGACAATGACGTCCTGTTCAGTTACGCCCGGGAGTGGCAGGTATTGCATCAGGCCCCGGCAGAAACCGGCACCACCGAACGCCTCGAGCCTTATGTACAGGAGGAGCCCTTGAGCCTGGCCCAGTTGCAAGATTTTCTGCGCAACCCGGTACGGCACTTTTTCAGCCAACGGCTCAAGGTGTTTTTTGAAGCCATGGAAGCACCACTGGCTGACGAGGAGCCCTTTGTCCTCGACGCCCTGCAACGCTACAGCCTCAGCGACAGCTTGCTGGAGGCCGCATTGAGTGATGCCGCACACCCGGATCAGGCCTTGCAGGCCCAGGCGCAGAGGCTGCAAGCCAGCGGCCTGTTGCCCATGGCCGGTTTCGGCGAGTGCCTGCAACGCGAACTCATGGAGCCCCTGCCGGATTTGTTGCAGCGCTACCGGCAACTGCTGGATCTGTGGCCAACCCCGGTCACCAGTGCATTGCCTGTCAGCCTGGAATTGCAGGGCGTGCGCCTGGAAGGCTGGTTGAGCCACCTGCATCAACGGGCGGATGGCGGACTATTGGCCGTGACCACCATTCCCAACGGCATAGGTTCGCTCAAAACCCGCAAATGGCACCGCTTGATCAAGCCCTGGATCAACCATCTGCTGGCCTGCGCCAGCGGTTACTCCCTGACCACTGCGTTGGTGGCCAGCGATGACAGCCTGCTGTTACCGCCGTTGGAACAGGATCAGGCTCGGGCGATCCTCGGCAATCTGCTGCTGGCCTGGCAATCGGGCATGCGGCAGCCATTGCCGGTGGCCGTCAAGACTGCCTTCGCCTGGCTGGGCCAGACCGATCCTGACAAAGCCGCTGCCGCGGCCCGCAAGACCTACGATGGCGATGGCCAGAACAGTGAAGGCGAGCGTCGAGAAAGCCCGGCATTGGCTCGGCAATTCGCCGACTACAACGCCCTGATCGCTGATGAAACCTTCAGCGGCTGGGCCGAGACACTCTATCGCCCCCTGCTGGACGCCCCCTGGCGTTCAGCCCTCGGCGAGGAGGCCGGCGCATGACTCAACAAGTCCCTCTGGCCCTGGCCTTCCCGCTACGGGGTAGCCAACTGATCGAGGCCAGTGCCGGCACCGGCAAGACCTTCACCATCTCCGCGCTCTATCTGCGTCTGGTGCTGGGCCACGGTGGCGAGTCCGCAGGCTTTGGTCGCGAATTGCTGCCACCGCAGATCCTGGTGGTGACCTTTACCGATGCGGCCACCAAGGAGTTGCGCGAACGCATCCGCACCCGTCTGGCGGAGGCCGCACGCTTCTTCCGTGACGAAACCAGCGCCCCCGACAGCCTGATCGTCGAGCTGCGGGAGCAGTACTCCGCCGAACAATGGGCCGCCTGCGCCAACCGCCTGGACATCGCCGCGCAGTGGATGGATGAGGCCGCCGTCTCCACCATTCACAGCTGGTGCCAACGCATGCTCCGCGAGCACGCTTTCGACAGCGGCAGCCTGTTTACCCAGACCCTGGAGACCGACCACAGCGATCTGCTGGGTCAGGTGCTGCGTGATTACTGGCGCTTGTTCTGCTATCCGATGCAGGGCGATGCGCTTAACTGGGTGCGCTCCAACTGGGTCGGCCCGGCCCAATTGCTGCCCCGGGTGCGGGCGATGTTCGGCAGCGAGTGTCGTGAGCCGTCGGAACAGACCCCCAGTGAATTGATCGAAGCCTGTCTGCAGGAGCGTCGGGAAGCGCTGGTACAACTCAAGGCGCCCTGGCGGCAATGGGCGGTGGAGTTGCGGGAGATCTGTCTGCAAGGCGTTGCCAGCAAGAGTGTCGACGGCCGCAAGATGCAGGCTCGTTTCTTCGAGCCCTGGTTTGAAAAGATCACGGCCTGGGCCGAGGACGAATCCGTTGAGCAGTTGGATATTGGCACCGGCTTCACCCGCCTGACCCCAGACGGAATGAGCGAGGCCTGGAAAGGTGAAGCTCCGCAGCACCCGGGGCTCGATGCCATGGCTGGACTCAAGGCCAGCCTCGACGCCTTGCCCAGCCCGGACGCCGCGGTCCTGCAGCATGCTGCGCAGTGGGTCGGTGCGCGTTTTGAGGAAGAGAAGCGTCGCCGCGCCGAAATGGGCTTTGACGATATGTTGCTGCGTCTGGACAGCGCCCTGCAAAGCGACGGCGGCGAGCGCCTGGCGACTTTGATCCGCGAGCAGTTTCCGGTGGCCCTGATCGACGAGTTCCAGGACACCGATCCGGTGCAGTACCGGATCTTCGAAAGCATCTACCGCATCGAGGCCAACGACCCCGAAACCGGGCTGTTCCTGATTGGCGACCCCAAACAAGCGATCTACGCCTTCCGTGGCGCCGACATCTACACCTACCTGCGGGCCCGCCAGGCCACAGCGGGACGCTTGCATACGCTGGGCACCAACTTTCGTTCCAGCCAGGCCATGGTCAGTGCGGTCAACCATGTGTTCCTGCAAGCCGAACAGCGCCAGCAAGGGCAGGGGGCCTTCCTGTTTCGCGAAGAGGATGGCGAGAATCCGGTGCCCTTCCTGGCGGTAGCCGCTCAGGGCCGCAAGGAGCGCCTGCAGGTGGATGGCCAAGCGGTGCCAGCGCTGAACTTCTGGCAACTGCCTTCGGAGCAACCGCTGTCCGGGGCCCAGTATCGTCAGCAGCAGGCCGCGGCCTGTGCCAGTGCCATTGTCGATCTGCTCAATGGCGGTCAGCAGGGGCGCAGTGGTTTTGCCCGCGATCAGCAGGAACTCAAGGGTCTGTTGCCGGCGGATATCGCCATTCTGGTCCGCGACGGCAAGGAGGCCCAGGCGGTGCGCGGTGAACTGGCCGCCCGCGGGGTGCGCAGCGTGTATCTCTCGGACAAGGACTCGGTGTTCGCCGCCCAGGAAGCCCGGGACCTGCTGGTGTGGCTCAAGGCTTGCGCCGAACCGGATGTGGAGCGTCCGCTGCGAGCCGCCCTGGCCTCCCTGACCCTGAACCTGTCCCTGGTGGAACTGGAGCGGCTGAACCAGGACGAATTGGCCTGGGAAGCCCGAGTCATGCAGTTCCGCGGATACCGCACGATCTGGCGCAGCCAGGGCGTGCTGCCGATGCTCCGACGCTTGCTCCATGACTTCCAGCTGCCCCAGGCGCTGATGACCCGCAGCGACGGCGAGCGGGTGCTGACCAACCTCCTGCACCTGTCTGAGTTGTTGCAGCAAAACGCTGCGGAACTGGACGGTGAGCAGGCACTGATCCGCCATCTGGCCGAGCATCTGGCGTTGTCCGGGCAGGCCGGTGAAGAGCAGATCCTGCGCCTGGAAAGCGACGAGCAACTGGTCAAGGTGGTGACCATCCACAAGTCCAAGGGCCTGGAATACCCCCTGGTGTTCCTGCCCTTCATCTGCTCCACCAAACCGGTGGATGGCAGTCGCCTGCCGCTGCATTACCACGATGCTGCCGGCAAGGCCCAGGTCAGTTTGCGACCGACGCCGGAGCTGATCGCCCAAGCCGATGAGGAGCGTCTGGCGGAAGATCTGCGTCTGCTCTACGTGGCCCTGACCCGGGCCCAGCATGCCTGCTGGCTGGGAGTGGCCGATCTCAAGCGCGGCAACCACAGCAGCTCGGTGTTGCACTTGTCGGCCCTGGGCTACCTGCTTGGCGGCGGTGCCCTGTTGGGCGAGTCCAAGGGATTGCTGCGCTGGCTCCTGGACTTGCAGCAAGGCTGTGAGGCCATCGGTGTCAGCGAGCTGCCTGCGGCCGATGACCAGCGCTTTTACCCGCCGCGCAATGACGCCAGGCTGCTGGCCCCGTTACAGCCGATTCGACGGGCGGCGGAGAACTGGTGGATCGCCTCCTACAGTGCCTTGCGCATCAGCAATACCTTGGGCAGCGGCAGCACCGAAGCACCGGAAAATCCCCAGGCACAGAAGCTCTTCGACGATGAGCGGCTGGACCCCGAGGCCCCTCGGGAAGTCGTCGCCAGTGGTGGCGATATTCACCGGTTTCCCCGGGGCCCGAACCCCGGCACCTTCCTCCACGGTCTGCTGGAATGGGCCGGGGAGGAGGGTTTTGCCGCCGCCCCCGCGGTGATCGAGGATGCCATCGCCCGCCGTTGCAATCGTCGCGGCTGGCAAGGCTGGATTTTGACCCTCAGCGATTGGCTGCAGCACTTGTTGCAGGCGTCCCTGCCTGTGGGGGATGGGCAACCGCCAGTGGTGCTGGGGCGACTGACCCAGTACCGGGTCGAAATGGAGTTCTGGTTTGCCAGTCACAAGGTCGACGTGCTCAAGCTCGACGAGCTGGTGCGCCAGCAGACCCACCAGGGCGCGCCTCGGGTCACCGCCGAGCCGGTGCTGCTCAATGGCATGTTCAAGGGCTTCATCGACCTGACATTCGAACATCAGGGCCGCTATTACGTGGCCGACTACAAATCCAACTGGCTGGGCGTGGACGACGCGGCCTACACCGAGCAGGCCATGGAGCAATCGATTCTCGACAACCGCTACGACCTGCAATACGTGCTCTACCTGCTGGCGCTGCATCGGCAGTTGAAGGCCCGGTTGGCGGACTACGATTACGATCGGCACATCGGCGGCGCCTTGTACCTGTTTTTGCGTGGCAGCCGTTCCGCGAGCCAGGGCGCGTACTTTGCCCGGCCGCCACGGCAGTTGATCGAACGCCTCGACCGCATGTTCCAGGGCCAGCCCGAGCCGCCCAAGGCCGAGCCCGCCTGGGAACAGGGAGTGCTGTTATGACCCAGGATCTGTTTGCCCAGTTGGCCGAGCCGCCAGCGCCCCAGTTAGCGCTGGCGCCCCTGGCTCGCGCCGAAGACCTGCTGTTGTTGCTTGAGCGCTGGGTCGAGCGCGGCTGGCTGCGGGCCCTGGACAAGGCTTTTGTCGGCTTCCTCCATGAGCTGGACCCCGGCTGCGATCCGTTGGTGCTCATGGCCGCGGCCCTGACCAGTCACCAGTTGGGTCATGGGCATGTCTGCCTGGACCTGTTCGAAACCCTCAAGGAGCCGGACTTCGCCCTGTCGCTGCCGCCGGAAGGGGATTCGCAAGGCGGTGCCACGGTGCTGCCTTCCCAGGTGTTGGCGAATCTGGAGGGGGCTCACTGGTGCAAGGTCCTGGCCGGCAGTCGGTTGGTGGCCCTGTCGGCTGATCACGGCGAGGCGTCCCAGCAGCGGCCGTTGGTGCTGTCCGGAAAGCGCCTGTACCTGCGGCGCTACTGGGCCTATGAACGGCGGATCGACAACGCCCTGCGCCAGCGCCTGGCGTCGACGGAAGCGACTCCGGAGAATCTGGCCCAGCGCCTGGACGGGCTGTTTGGCCCGGCCAAGGCTGCCGGGCCCATCGATTGGCAGAAACTCGCCTGTGCCCTGGCGACCCGAGGCGCCTTCAGCATCATCACCGGTGGCCCCGGCACGGGCAAAACCACCACCGTGGTGCGTCTGCTGGCGTTGCTCCAGGCCCCGGCGGTGGAGGCGCGCAAACCCTTGCGCATTCGTCTGGCGGCGCCCACTGGCAAAGCCGCGGCCCGCCTCACCGAGTCCATCAGCCTGCAAGTGCGGTCCCTGGCAGTCGCCGACGAGGTACGGGAAAAGATCCCCAGCGAGGTGACCACGGTGCACCGCTTGCTGGGCAATCGCCCGGGCACCCGGCATTTCCGCCACCACGCCGGCAACCGCCTGCCCCTGGATGTGCTGGTGGTGGACGAAGCTTCGATGATCGACCTGGAAATGATGGCCAATCTGCTGGACGCCTTGCCCATTCATGCCCGCCTGGTGCTGTTGGGGGACAAGGATCAACTGGCGTCGGTGGAGGCGGGGGCGGTGCTCGGTGACCTGTGTCGCGATGCCGAGGCCGGCTGGTACAACCCGCAGACTCGCGCCTGGCTGGAAGCGGTCAGCGCTGAGAACCTGGGCGCCAGCGGCTTGCAGGAAGACACCGGGCACCAGCATCCCCTGGCACAGCAGGTGGTGATGCTGCGCCACTCCCGGCGCTTCGGCGAAGGCAGTGGCATTGGCCAGCTGGCGCGCTGGGTCAATCAACAACAGGCCGAGGAGGCCCGGCGCCTGCTGGCGGCTCGCAGCCATGCGGACTTGTACAGCCTGAGTCTCAAGGGCGAGCAGGACAGAGCCCTTGAGCGCCTGTTGCTGGAAGGCCACGGCGAGGGGCCACAAGGCTATCGGCATTACCTGAATGTGCTGCGCAGTCAGCGTCCACCCGCGGACACCGCCCTGGAAGACCGCCGCTGGACCGATTGGGCGCGCAACGTCCTGCAGGCCTTCGATCGCTTCCAGTTGCTCTGTGCCGTGCGCAAGGGGCCGTGGGGTGTCGAAGGATTGAACCTGCGGATCACCCAGGCATTGTTCAAGGCTCGGCTGATCGACAGCGACCAGCAATGGTACGAAGGTCGCCCTGTGCTGATGACCCGTAACGACTATGGTCTGGGCCTGATGAATGGTGATATTGGCATCGCCCTCCAGCTGCCGGAACATGAGGGGCCGCAAGCCGGGCGTCAGGTGCTGCGGGTGGCTTTCCCGCGCAACGATGGCCAGGGCGGGGTACGCCTGGTACTGCCGAGCCGGCTCAATGACGTGGAAACGGTCTACGCCATGACCGTGCACAAGTCTCAGGGTTCGGAGTTCGCCCATACTGCGCTGATCCTGCCCGACGCCCTGAACCCGGTGCTGACCAAGGAATTGATCTATACAGGAATCACCCGGGCCAAGGATTGGTTCAGCCTGATCGAGCCTCGGGCCGGGGTGTTTGAAGAGGCGGTGCGGCGCAAGGTCAAGCGCCTTAGCGGGTTGATGCTGGAACTGGACTGAGCACTGCGTTGCTGTCCAGTGCCCAGCACCGTATTGGGGCGCTGGGCTCGCTGCATTTTCCCGGGCTGTGCTATCGTTGCGGCATCATTTCCGTGAAATTCAAAGAGAATCCCTGCATGGACGTGGCTGTCTTCAGGACAGAGCGCATTTTGGGGTGGAGGCAGTGTGTACTGTCGACCATTCTTTGCCTGTTCAGTCTGCTTGCCATTGCGCAACCAGAGCCGTCAGCCTCTACCAGCCTGGCGGAACAGCGGGCCAAGGCAGTGACGCAAGTGGTGTTGGGTATCCTCAGCTACGCTCGCTGGCCGGTGGAACCTGCAGAACTGCGCCTGTGCGTGGTGGGCCCGACCGAATACACCGACGATCTGCTCAAGGGCACTACTCAGGCTACCGGCCGTCCGGTGCTGGTGCGTCGCCTGTTGGCCAGCAGCCCGGCAATCGTCAGTGAATGCGACTCGGTCTATGTCGGCAAACTGAGCAACGATGAACGGAGTCGCCTGTTCAATTCGCTGATCGGCCAACCCGTGCTGAGCATCAGCGAGGGTGGCGACCAGTGCACCGTTGGCAGCCTGTTCTGCCTGCGGGTCAGCGACAACCAAGTGTCGTTCGAGGTCAACCTGGATTCAGTGGCCCGCAGCGGGGTGAAGATCCATCCCAGCGTGCTGCAACTGTCGCGTCGTCGCCCGGCGGCGCCATGAAGCTGTTCAAGCCCAACGCCCGCCCGACCCTGCGGTCGGTTATAGGTCGCGGTCACCTGATCGTCGCCCTGTTGGCGATCTCCATGGCCAGCCTGTCCCTGACCTTCCTCGGGGTCCTGGCATTGCGCGTCTATGCCGATCACAACCTGCACCTGATTGCCCGGTCCATCAGCTACACCGTGGAAGCGGCGGTGGTGTTCAACGACAGTGTGGTGGCCACCGAGGCCCTGGCCCTGATTGCCTCAACCGAAGAGGTGGCCGATGCCAAGGTCTATGACAACCAGGGCCGTCTGCTGGCCAGTTGGCAACGTCCGGAAAGCGGTCTGCTGACCCGCCTGGAAATGCACGTTGCCAGTGCGATCCTGGAAAAGCCCATCAGCTTGCCGATTCTTCATCAGAACCGAGAAGTGGGCAGCGTCAACGTCACCGGCCATGGCGGCAGTCTGCTGCGCTTTCTGCTCAGTGGTCTGGTGGGTATCGTGCTTTGTACTGCCTTGAGTGCCTGGGTGTCGCTGTACCTGGCACGCCGGCAACTGCGGGGGATCACCGGGCCCTTGCGCAGCCTGGCGGAAGTGGCCCACGCGGCGCGGCGCGAGCGGGCCTTCGATCAGCGGGTACCGCCTGCGGAAATCGCTGAACTGGACAACCTCGGCAACGACTTCAATGCCCTGCTCGATGAGCTGGAAGCCTGGCAGACTCACCTGCAAAGCGAGAATGAGACCCTGGCTCACCAGGCCAGTCACGACAGCCTGACCGGCCTGCCCAACCGGGCGTTTTTCGAGGGGCGGCTGATTCGTGCACTGCGCAGCGCCAACAAGCTCAACGAGCGCATGGCGGTGCTGTTTCTCGACAGTGACCGGTTCAAGGAAATCAACGACAACTTCGGCCACGCCGCGGGTGATGCGGTGCTGGTGGCGGTGGCCACGCGAATTCGCGCGCAGCTGCGTGAAGAGGATCTGGTGGCCCGGCTGGGCGGCGACGAATTCGCCGTGCTGCTCAGCCCGCTGCACCGGGTTGAAGATGCCCAGCGCATCGCAGACAAAATCATCCACAGCATGGACGTGCCGATTCAATTGCCTGGCAACCTGTCGATCATGACGTCGCTGAGCATCGGCATTGCCGTGTACCCGGATCATGGCGTGACGCCCGGCAGCCTGTTGAACGCTGCCGATGAGGCCATGTACCACGCCAAGCGCGGTTCGCGAGGCGGGCAACACACAGTGGGGGCGGAGCTCCCTATCGTTCAGGTTCAAAACAGGAGCTAATTCCCTTGTTCTCAATGACGCAACGTACGGTTCGACTGTTCAGCACCCTGGTATTGATGGCCCTCTTGGCCCTGACCGGTTGCCAGAGCGTGCCGCCCAAAGGTCTGACCCCGAAACAGATCGCGGTACTGAAACAGGAGGGCTTCGAACTGACGGATGAAGGCTGGGCCTTCGGCCTGTCGGGCAAGGTGCTGTTTGGCAGCGATGTGGAAACCCTGAACCAGGCCAGCACCGAGATCGTCCAGCGCATCGGCAAGGCCTTGCTCAGTGTGGATATCCAGAAGGTCCGGGTCGACGGCCATACCGACGCTTCGGGCAAGGAAGCCTATAACGTGCAGCTGTCCATGCGCCGGGCCAAGAGCGTGGTCAAGGTGCTGACCCAGGTCGGCATGCGTGAAGAGAACATCCAGCTGCGCGGTCTGGGCAGCAGCGAGCCGGTGGCTTCCAACAGCACCGCAGCCGGGCGCACCGAGAACCGCCGGGTGTCGATCGTGGTGATCGCCGACTGATCGGCGATCCACATTTTCGCGGCTTTAGCTTGGCGGTCGCTAAAGATCAGGGGGCGGCGAACAGCATGCTGCGACTGTCCCCCATGAGCAGCGGCCGATTCTGCTCGGTCACCTCGCGGATGTAATCCCACAACAGGGTGATGCGCTTCAATTTGCGCAGGTCTTCGCGGCAGTACATCCAGAATTGCCGGGTCAGGTTGATCTCCTTGGGCAGTACTGGCAGCAGCCGCGGGTCCTGGGCCGCCAGGAAGCACGGCAGGATCGCCAGCGAGCGGCCCTGCTGCGCCGCCACGTACTGGGCGATGACGCTGGTGCTGCGCAGGTTGGCGCTGGCCCCGGGCACCACATTGGCCAGGTACAGCAGCTCGGAACTGAACGCCAGGTCGTCCACGTAGCTGATGAATTGATGTTCCCCCAGGTCGCTGGGGCGGCGGATCGGCGGGTGACGGTCGAGGTATTCCTGGGTGGCGTACAGCTGCAGGCGGTAGTCGCACAGCTTGCAGCACACGTAGGGGCCGTGCTCCGGGCGCTCCAGGGCGATGACGATGTCCGCCTCGCGCTTGGACAGGCTGATGAAGTGCGGCAGCGGCAGGATGTCCACTGAGATCGCCGGGTACTCATCGAGAAAGTGGCTCAACTGCGGGGTGATGAAGAAGCTGCCGAAGCCCTCGGTGCAGCCCATGCGCACATGCCCGGACAACGCCACCCCGGAACCCGAGACCTGCTCGCAGGCCATGTGCAGGGTGCTTTCGATGGACTCGGCATAACCCAGCAGGCGCTGGCCCTCGGCGGTCAGAACAAAACCGTTGGTGCGGGACTTTTCGAACAACAGGGTGCCCAGGGCGGTTTCCAGCGAGCCGATGCGCCGCGACACCGTGGTGTAGTCCACCGCCAGGCGCTTGGCCGCGCTGCTGGCCTTGCGGGTGCGCGCCACTTCGAGGAAAAACTTCAGGTCGTCCCAGTTCAGGGTGCTCAGCGAGGTGATGTTTTTTTGCATGTTGGACCGGATTTTATGTGCGTTCTTATTAGGAATTTGCACATCTATACTCCAAAAACCGTCCGACACCAACTCGCGACAGCCCCTCTTTCAAGGCGCTTGCCCGCCTTGGTTCCCTGCATAAGAACTCAAGAAGTCAGGAGACCCCATGAACGCATCCCTCAAGCCCGACGGCACCACCCTGCAACAGGTCAAATTGCTGATCGACGGTGAATGGGTCCAGTCCCAGAGCCAGGAATGGCACGACATCGTCAACCCGGCGACCCAGGAAGTGCTGGCCAAGGTGCCCTTTGCCACCGCCGCTGAAGTCGATGCCGCGATCGCCGCCGCCCAGCGCGCCTTCCAGACCTGGAAACTGACTCCGATCGGCGCGCGGATGCGCATCATGCTCAAGCTCCAGGCCTTGATCCGTGAGCATTCCAAGCGCATTGCCGCAGTCCTCAGCGCCGAACAGGGCAAGACCCTCGCCGACGCCGAGGGTGACATCTTCCGCGGCCTGGAAGTGGTGGAGCATGCCTGCTCCATCGGCACCCTGCAGATGGGCGAGTTCGCCGAGAACGTCGCCGGCGGTGTAGACACCTATACCCTGCGCCAGCCGATCGGTGTGTGCGCCGGGATCACCCCGTTCAACTTCCCGGCGATGATTCCGCTGTGGATGTTCCCGATGGCCATCGCCTGCGGCAACACCTTCGTCCTCAAGCCTTCCGAGCAGGACCCGCTGTCCACCATGCTGCTGGTGGAGCTGGCGGTGGAAGCCGGGGTCCCGGCCGGCGTGCTCAACGTGGTGCACGGCGGCAAGGACGTGGTGGATGCGCTGTGCACCCACAAGGACATCAAGGCGGTGTCCTTCGTCGGTTCGACCGCGGTCGGCACTCACGTCTATGACTTGGCGGGCAAGCACGGCAAGCGCGTGCAATCGATGATGGGCGCCAAGAACCACGCCGTGGTGCTGCCCGACGCCAACCGCGAACAGACCCTCAATGCCCTGGTGGGCGCCGGCTTCGGCGCGGCCGGTCAGCGGTGCATGGCCACCTCGGTGGTGGTGCTGGTGGGCGCCGCTAAACAATGGCTGCCGGACCTCAAGGCCCTGGCGCAGAAACTCAAGGTCAACGCCGGCAGCGAGCCGGGCACCGATGTGGGCCCGGTGGTGTCCAAGCGCGCCAAGGCGCGGATTCTGGAGCTGATCGAAAGCGGCGTGAAAGAAGGCGCCAAGCTGGAGCTCGATGGCCGCGGCATCCAGGTCCCGGGCTACGAGCAAGGCAATTTCATCGGCCCGACCCTGTTCTCCGGGGTAACCACCGATATGCAGATCTACACCCAGGAAATCTTCGGCCCGGTGCTGGTGGTGCTGGAGGTCGACACCCTGGATCAGGCCATTGCCCTGGTCAACGCCAACCCCTTCGGCAACGGCACCGGCCTGTTCACCCAGAGCGGGGCGGCGGCGCGCAAGTTCCAGAGCGAAATCGACGTCGGCCAGGTCGGTATCAACATCCCGATTCCGGTGCCGGTGCCGTTCTTCAGCTTCACCGGCTCCCGCGGCTCCAAGCTCGGCGACCTGGGCCCGTACGGCAAGCAAGTGGTGCAGTTCTACACTCAGACCAAGACCGTCACCGCCCGCTGGTTCGACGATGACAGCGTCAACGACGGTGTGAACACCACCATCAGCCTGCGTTGAGGAGCCTGACATGAACATTGCATTTATCGGCCTGGGCAACATGGGCGCACCCATGGCCCGCAACCTGATCAAGGCCGGGCATCAGCTGAACCTGTTCGACCTCAACCAGAGCGTGCTGGCGGAGTTGGCGCAACTGGGCGGGCGCGTTGCTGCCTCGCCCAAGGCGGCTGCCGAAGGTGCCGAACTGGTGATCACCATGCTGCCGGCTGCGGCCCATGTGCGCAGTGTGTGGCTGGGTGAAGACGGGGTGCTGGCAGGGATTGGCCGTGGTGTCCCTGCGGTGGACTGCAGCACCATCGACCCGCAGACCGCTCGTGAAGTGGCCGCTGTGGCTGCCAAGCAAGGTGTGGCCATGGCCGATGCGCCGGTGTCCGGCGGCACCGGTGGTGCACAGGCCGGGACCCTGACCTTCATGGTCGGCGCCAGTGCCGAGCTGTTCGCCACCCTGCAGCCAGTGCTGGCGCAGATGGGGCGCAACATCGTGCATTGCGGCGAAGTGGGCACCGGGCAGATCGCCAAGATCTGCAACAACCTGCTGCTGGGGATTTCGATGATCGGTGTCAGCGAAGCCATGGCCCTGGGGGATGCCCTGGGCATCGATACCCAGGTGCTGGCGGGGATCATCAACAGCTCCACCGGCCGTTGCTGGAGTTCCGATACCTACAACCCGTGGCCTGGAGTGATTGAAACCGCCCCTGCGTCCCGGGGCTACACCGGCGGCTTTGGTGCCGAGCTGATGCTCAAGGACCTGGGGCTGGCCACCGAGGCCGCGCGCCAGGCGCATCAGCCGGTGGTGCTCGGCGCCGTGGCCCAGCAGCTGTACCAGGCCATGAGCCAGCGTGGGGAAGGCGGCAAGGACTTCTCGGCCATCGTCAACAGCTACCGCAAGCCGCAGTAAGGCAAAGATTGTGTAGGCGCTGCTGCAGGCTGCGAACGGCTGCGCAGGAGACGCAGCGATCTCAAAGCGGGATAGCGCCAAGCAAGGCCCTGCGGTCCTTTTCGCAGCTTCGCGGGCTCAGCAGCGGCTACAAGGATAGGTGTAGCCGCTGCCGCAGGCTGCGAACGGCCCGAAGGGCCTCAGCGATTTCAAGTCTGGCGAAGATTGGTATTGAACGCGGCCCCTTCAGCCGGGGCGTTTGCGGGAATCTGCGTCGGGCAGGTTCCCGCTTTTTTGTGGGTTCAGTTCGGGCGATTGGCAGCGGTGTGCGGGGGAGGGTTGAGACGGGTGTCGAGGCCGAAGCGTTCCTGGATCACCACCTGGTACAGCCCTTTGGCCAGCAATGGATTGATCAGAATGTTCCAGCTGTGCCGGGACACCGATGAGGGCACCAGCACGAATGGATGGTCGGCCAGCAACTGGTCGGCGAATTTCTGCTGGCCGGCACTGGGGATGCCCGGGATCAGCCAGTTGGGATTGGGCAGGCTGCGTTCATCCACGCGGTAGATGGCCGACGGGTCCTGGATCAGGGCGCCAGTGAGGACATGGGGCACGTTATCCAGTGCGGCAAAGCCCTTGTGCACCGCCACTTCCAGAATCGCCGTGGCCGGATCGGCGCTGCCATACACGGCCTTGACCCCTTTGGAGTTCCAGCGGCCGCCGCACAGCTCGGCACCGATGCCACTGTCCCAGCTATCGGCGTGCCGGGCGGCGTCCAGTCGCCAGAAATGAATCTCGCTGCTGCCCGGAATACTGATCACTGATAGACCCCGTATTCCAGGCGGGTGAGGAACTCGTCCACCAGTTCGAAGCCGATGGGGTTGGTCAGCAGATCCACCGGTTTATGGCCGTCGAGGCCCATCACCGGCTTGGCCATCCAGTCCTGTGCCTCTTCACTGCTGCCGAAGACGTCCTGGGCCTTGGCCAGCACCTGGGCAAAGCGTACCGCGCGGGCACTCTGCTCCGGGTTCAGGGGTTCGTCCGGGGTTTTCAGGCGCCGATGCAGGGTGCGTTCGGAGAGGCCGATGATCTTGGCCAGGACCTGTTCGTCCTTGAGCATGGGGACCGAGGAGACGAACTTGATGATCGCCGTCAGGGGGATACCTTCCTCGGTCAAGCGATAGATCGAAATGCGGTCGTCAAACCGTGCCCGGCCACCCAGGAGGATGTCCGCAGACTGTTCTTTCAATACCAGTTTGCCCCGCCGCTTGGGGGCAATGCCGGTGCCTGTCAGCGCAACCATGAGTGCTACTCCTGCCTTTGCCATTTGGCAGTGATTATATAGACATTTGGCGGAGCGCGTTGTGTTCAATGGCAATGCCGGAAGGGGAGCCCGGGTCGAAGGGGCCCCCCGGTGTGTTCTGACTCAGGCGAACACGAAGTATTTGCGCACGGTTTCCACCACTTCCCAGGTGCCTTTCATCCCGGGTTCCACCACGAAGATATCGCCGGCACGCAAGTGGATGGGATCGCGGCCATCCGGGGTGATCACGCAGTACCCTTCCTGGAAATGGCAGTACTCCCACTTCTCATAGGCCACCCGCCACTTGCCCGGGGTGCAGATCCAGGTGCCCATGATCTTGCTGCCGTCCTCGCTGGTGTAGGCGTTGAGGTTGACGGTGTGGGGATCGCCCTCGAGTTTTTCCCACTTGCAGGCGTCGAGGACGGGCAGTGGGTGGGTATCGCGCAGAACGGTAATGGGTTGCGACATGCTGTGCTCCTAGCGGGCAGAGAACTGAAGATGCACCCTATAGCGGCCCACGTTCAGGGGGATGTCTGTTCTCGACCTCGGGGTATCCAGAAGCGCAATGCGAGAGTCGCTGCCGGCTGGGGGATAACGGGCGGCTGGCGCTTGAAACATTCCCTCGACAAAGGGCGGTTTTTTAGCAGGATTTGCGAAATATCTGACGATGCCCGAGTTATTTCGCAAGAATCTTTACTGGTATCGCTCGTATCATTCAGTCCGGAGTGACCGAGAGCCGCACGAATGGAAAATACACCACGCTGGTGGGATATCAGCCCGCCCTTGAGTACCGCGACCCCGACCTGGCCGGGGGACACACCGTTCCAGGAGGAGCGCGTCTGGCAGTTCGGGCCCGAATGCCCGGTGAATGTCGGGCGGGTGACCCTGTCGCCCCACACTGGCGCCCATGTCGACGCACCCCTGCATTACCGGCCGGATGGCCTGCCCATCGGCGAGGTGTCGCTGGATGTCTACATGGGCCCGTGTCGGGTCCTGCATTGCCTGGACAGCGGCGCCCTGGTGCAGCCTGAAGCCGTGCTCGGACGCTTGGACAACTTGCCTGCGCGAGTCTTGCTACGCACTTATCCACAGGCGCCGCTGAGCACGTGGGACCCGGACTTTACCGCGGTAGCTCCAGCCACCATCGAACTGCTGGCCAGCCTCGGCGTGCGCCTGATCGGTATCGACACCCCGTCCCTCGATCCCCAGCAGTCCAAGACCATGGATGCTCATAACACCGTGGCCCGTCACGGCATGGCGATCCTTGAGGGGATAGTCCTGGATGAGGTGGCCGAAGGCGACTACGAACTGATTGCCCTGCCACTGCGCTTTGCCCACCTGGATGCCAGTCCGGTGCGGGCGATCCTGCGCCCCCTGGCCGATTGATTCCTACAATAAATACACAGCTGGCCGTCCGCGCCGTTGTGCATCCCGCCCCGGGTTGCACAGCCTGCGGGTGGTAACCGCTGCCTGAGGCGAGGAGCCCACGCCATGAGCCAATGTCCTTTTTCAAGCAACCCACCGGATGAATGGCATAACGCCGAGCTGAATTTCTCCGACTCCATGAGCTACGGCGACTACCTGGACCTGGGGCGTATTCTCAGCGCCCAGCATCCGCTGTCGCCGGACCACAACGAAATGCTCTTCATCATCCAGCACCAGACTTCGGAGCTGTGGATGAAGCTGATGCTTCATGAGCTCAAGGCCGCCCGCGAGCAGGTGCGCCAGGGCCAGTTGCCCCCGGCGTTCAAGATGCTGGCGCGGGTCTCGCGGATCTTCGACCAACTGGTGCACGCCTGGGCCGTGCTGGCCACCATGACGCCGTCCGAGTACAAGTCGATCCGCCCGTACCTGGGCCAGTCCTCGGGCTTCCAGTCGTTCCAGTACCGGGAAATCGAATTCATCCTCGGCAACAAGAGCGCGGCCCTGCTGCGGCCCCACGCCCACCGTCCCGAGCTGCTGCAGTCCCTGGAAGAATCGATTGCCACGCCGTCCATGTATGACGAAGCGATTGCCCTGATGGCTCGCAGCGGCTTGAGCATCGACCCCGCGCGCCTGGCCCTGAACAGCACCACCACGACTCAGCATGACCCGTCGGTGGAGGCGGCCTGGCGCGAGGTATACGCCAACCCTTCGGCCTATTGGGACCTGTATCAGTTGGCGGAAAAGTTCATCGACCTGGAGGATTCCTTCCGCCAGTGGCGCTTCCGTCACGTGACTACGGTGGAGCGCATCATCGGCTTCCAGCCTGGCACCGGCGGCACCGAAGGCGTGGGCTACTTGCGCAAGATGCTCGACACCGTGCTGTTCCCCGAGTTGTGGCGAGTGCGATCCTCGCTCTGATCCGCAAAACGCTCCGCCTGCCGGGGCGTTTTCATTTGCCTGCCGGCGTCTGATTGCCTGAATCCCTAATGTCGCCGCAGCCGCAGGCTGCGATCGCCTGCGCAGCAGACGCGCTCTTGAGGTCTGGAAGGTCCTGCGGACCTTAGCGCAGCCTGCGGCAGCGGCTACAGAGGTCGTTGCAGAGCGGTAGGCATTGGCGACAGTTGCGCTCTGGAGATAAAGTGGCTGCCTTCAGCGCAGACTTTTTACTCTCCCAGGCAGACCACATGTCCCGGACCTTCGAGCTTGAAACCCTCAAGATGCGCCTCAGCGACCCTGAGTTCCGCCCTCTGGACCTGCACCAGCGCATCCAGCGTGCATTGCGCGGGCTGATCCTCGATGGCGCCCTGGGGCCTGGGGTGAAGTTGCCGGCCAGTCGGGCCCTGGCCAAGTCGCTGGCGGTCTCCCGGGACACCGTGGAAAACGCCTATGTGCAGTTGCAGCGCGACGGTTTTATCCAGCGCCGCGAAGGTTCGGGGAGTTATGTTTGTGAAGCCATCGGTGCCCAGCTACGCGGTTCGGTCCGCCGCCGCCAGCAGTTGCAGGGGCAGGCTGGGCACAGCCGAGAGCCTGGGGCGGGCCTGAGCCGGCGCGGCGCGCTGCTGTTGCAAAGGGGCGGCGTCAGCGATCAGCAGGCCGTCACCGCCTTTGCTACCGGGCTGCCGGAAACCCGCAGCTTCCCGCTGGATGTCTGGGAACGCCTGCAACGCCAGGCGCTGAAGGATTACCGCGCCAATGTACTGCTGCATGGCGATCCCCAGGGTGCGCTGCCCCTGCGCAAGGCCATTGCCGCCTACCTGAACCTGGAACGCGGAGCCAAGGTGCAGCCCGAGCAGATCCTGGTGCTGAGCAGTACCCGCCAGGCGCTGTTTCTGTGCGCGCAACTGCTGGTGGACGCCGGCAAGCCGATCCTGTTGGAGAACCCGGGCTACTTCGGCGCACGCAAGGCATTCGAGGCCGCCGAGGCGCGCATCGTGCCCATCGATGTCGACAGCCAGGGCATTCGCACCGACCTGCTGCGGGCCGACCGCAGTGGCGCCCGCTGTGTCTATGTGACGCCGTCCCACCAGTACCCCACGGGCGTCACCCTGTCCCTGGAGCGCCGCCTGGAACTGACCCGCTGGGCCGCCGAGCAGGAGAAATGGATCATCGAGGACGACTACGACAGCGAGTTCCACTACGACGGTTTGCCCACCGCCTGTGTCCAGGGCCTGGACCCGTATCAGCGCACCCTTTACATCGGCACCTTCAGCAAGACCCTCTACCCGGGCCTGCGCATGGGCTACATGGCCCTGCCCAGCGAGCTGGTGAACGCCTTCAGCGCGGCCCGCAGCATCATGGACGGGCACACGCCGCAGATCCTCCAGCTGACCTTGGCGCGGTTCATGGAGGAGGGGCACTACAACGCCCATGTGCGGGCCATGCGCAAGCTGTACGCCGAGCGTCGGCAAGCCATGCTCGATGCCATCGGGCGGCATTTGCAGGGCATTGCCGTGGCCTTGCCGCCACCGGGCGGGTTGCAGATTCCTTGCCTGCTGGAGCCCGACTGGAGCGAAGCGTTGACCCAGCAACGAGCCGCCAGGGCCGGCATCCAGTTACCAGGGCTCAGCCGGCTGTATGCCGGGGAGCACAAGCAGCCAGGCTGGTTGCTGGGCTACGCCTCGCTCAGCGCCCATGAAATCGAAACGACCATGGCACGCCTGGCCCAGGCCCTGAGAAAGGCCTAGCCAGGCGCTGGCCTTCAGGGTTTGACGGTACGGGCGGTCAACAGAGTGGCCCGGCCATGGATCAGCAGGTGCGCGGTCAAGCCGGCCACCAGCCCCCAAAAGGCACCGCCGACCCCGAGCAGGGTGACGTTGGCCGCGGTGGCGAGGAAGGTGATCAACGCGGTTTCCCGGGTGGCCGCGTCGGCCATGGCATTGGCCAGGCTGCCGCCGATGGCCCCCAATAGCGCCAGGCCCGCCAGGGCGCTGATAAAGGTCTTGGGCAGCACCATGAACAGGCTGGCCAGGGTCACGCCGAAGGTGCCCACCAGGATGTAGAACAGCCCGCAGGCGATACCGGCGATGTAGCGTTTTTTCGGGTCAGGATGGGCGTCCTTGCCGGTACAGATCGCCGCGGTAATCGCCGCCACGTTGAAGGCATGGGCGCCGAACGGTGCCATCAGCAGCGAACCCAGTCCGGTGACCGTGAGCACTGGATTGGCGCTGGTGCCGTAGCCGTCATTGCGCAACACCAGCATGCCGGGCATGTACTGGCCGGTGAGGGTGATGACGAACAGCGGCAAGGCCACTCCGAGCAAGGCCAGCAGGGAAAACTGCGGCGCGGTGAATACCGGCACGGCCAGGCTCAAGTGCACGGCAGAAAAGTCGATCCGCTGCTGAGCGATGAGCAGCCCCAGGCCGATGACCAGGATGCCCACCACGGCAAAGCGCGAGGTGAAACGCCGCAGCAAGGCGTAGGACACCAGCAGCACGATCACCAGCAGCGGGTCGGCGCTGGCGCCGCCAAAGGCATTGATCCCGAACTGCAGCAGAATGCCCGCTAGCAGGCCGGCGGCGATGCCCTTGGGGATCATCCGCACCAGTTTGTCGAAGGCCCCGCAGCCGCCGAGGATGATGAACCCCAGGGCCGAGATCAGGTAGGCGCCGATCACCTCGGCGTAGGGCGTGAAGGGCATCACCGTGGCCAGGAAGGCCGCGCCGGGTGTGGACCACGCGGTGATGATCGGCGCTCGGTAACGCAGGCTCAGCCACAGCCCGGTCAGGCCGACACCGACCGACACTGCCCAGACCCAGGACGCGGTCTGGGCCGCTGACAGCCGCGCCAGCTCGGCGGCCTGGAACACCAGGACAAAGGTTCCGCCGTAGTTCACCAGCACTGAAATCAGCGCCGCCACGGTGGGCGAGAAAACATCGGTCCAGCGCAGGCTTGTCGCCGTTCTGTTCATCAGCCGTTCTCCATCCAGAAACAGGCTCCCAGGCTCAGGTGCCGGGAGGGAGTCGATTCTAGAGAGAGGGCGGACTGTTGTTTCAGGCCACATTCACCCTAATTGGCAGACCGCTTTTGCGCCGCCGACAAAAAAGCCCGGCCTTGATCCCGGCCGGGCTTTCGGGTGTTGCAAGCCTGAGGCTTAGTGCAGGGCGGGCTGTCCGGCCTTGCGTGCATGACTCAGGCGGTAGAAGCCCCAAATCACCAGGACCCACACCGGAATCGCATACACCGAGGCGCGGATGCCCGGGATCATCCACATCACGCCGATGATCATCACCATGAACGCCAGGCACAGGTAGTTGCTCAGTGGCGACCAGAAGGCCTTGAACGACGGCACCACGCCTTGCTCGGCCATGGCCTTGCGAAAGCGCAGGTGGGTCAGGCTGATCAGCGCCCAGTTGATCATCAGTGCAGCCACCACCAGGGCGAACAACAGCTCCAGCGCTTCATGGGGCGCCAGGTAGTTGACCAGTACGCAGAGCAGTGTGATCAGCGCGGAAATGCCCAGGGCCAGAATCGGCACGCCCTGCTTGTTGAGCTTCATCAGCGCCTTGGGTGCGTCGCCCTGTTCGGCCAGGCCATAGAGCATGCGGCTGTTGCAGTACACACCGCTGTTGTACACCGACAGTGCTGCGGTCAGGACCACGAAGTTGAGGATCTGCGCCGCCGCATCACTGCCGATCAGCGAGAAAATCTTCACGAAAGGGCTGCTGCTGTAGGCGTCGCCGCCGGCGTTGAGGCTCACCAGCAGTTCATCCCACGGATAAAGCGACAGCAGCACGGCCAGGGCGCCGACGTAGAAGATCAGCACCCGGTACACCACCTGATTGATGGCCTTGGGAATCACTTTGCGCGGCTCGGCGGCTTCGGCAGCGGTGATGCCCACCAGTTCCAGGCCGCCGAAAGAGAACATGATGAAGGCCATGGCCATCAGCAGGCCGGTGCCGCCGTTGGGGAAGAAACCGCCGTGGGACCAGAGGTTGCTCACCGACGCCTGGCTGCCGCCGCTGCCGCTGAACAACATGTAGCAACCGAGGACGATCATGCCGACGATGGCCACCACCTTGATGATGGCGAACCAGAACTCGGCTTCTCCGAAGAACTTCACGTTCATCATGTTGATCAGGTTGACCAGCACGAAGAACACCGCCGCACTGACCCAGGTGGGGATTTCCGGCCACCAGAACTGCACGTACTTGCCCACCGCGGTGAGCTCGGCCATGCCCACCAGGACATACAGCACCCAGTAGTTCCAGCCGGCGAGAAAGCCGAAGTAGCCGCCCCAGTACTTGTGGGCGAAGTGGCTGAAGGAGCCGGCCACCGGCTCTTCGACGATCATTTCCCCCAACTGGCGCATGATCAGGAAGGCAATGAATCCGGCAATCGCATAGCCGAGGATCATCGAAGGTCCGGCGGACTTGAGCACCCCGGCCGAGCCGAGGAAGAGTCCGGTGCCGATCGCCCCGCCCAGGGCGATCAACTGAATATGGCGATTCTTCAAGCCACGCTTGAGTTCACCTTGTTGCAAGGTTTGATCCACTAATGTGCGCTCTCTTCTAGTTGTTATCAGGACCGATCCCGTGGTGAACGGGACCGATCGCGGCTCAATGCTGACGGGATCAGATATTACTCTCGGTAAACCGCTCGTAATACAGCTGAACGCGGTTAAGTTGCTGTTCTTGCAGCCAGGTTCGGATCGAATCGACCATCGGTGGCGGTCCGCAAACGTACAGGTCGCTGTCTTGGTCGCGCAGTTGGCTGCTGTCCAAGTGCTCGGTGATGTAGCCGCGCTTGCCCGACCAATCCGGGTCGACGTCGCTGATCACCGGGGTGAAGCGAAAACCTTGCAGGCGCTCGCCCAGCGCCTGGATACGCTCCAGTTCGCACAGATCGGCACTCTGGCGCACGCCGTAGTACAGGTGCACCGGTTGCTGGCAGCCCTGCTCGACGATCTGTTCGAGCATCGCCAGCAGCGCCGACAGCCCGGTGCCGCCGGCCACCAGCAGCAGCGGCCGGCTGATCTGGCGCAGATAGAAAGCCCCCAGTGGCGCCTCCAGTTCGATGCTGTCGCCCACCAGGCAACGCTCGCGGATGTAGTTGCTCATTACCCCGTCGGGCAGCAGGCGGATCAGGAACTGTAACTGGTTGTCCGCCCCCGGCCGGTTGGCGAAGGAGTAGGCCCGGCTGCTGTCGGTGCCGGGAACTTGCAGGCGCGCGTACTGGCCGGGGAGAAACTCCAGCGGTGCCTCGCTGCTGCCCAGGTCCAGGTGCAGGATGGCGGTGCTGTCCGAGACTTGGCGCACGTCGATCACCGAGCCGGTGCGTCGCACCGGATCGGCGTTGTGGCACAGGCTGGAATCGAAGTCGAAGTAGAACGCTGCATCGGACTGCACCCGGGTCTGGCAGGTGAGCATCTTGCGTTGCTCCAGGTCCTGGGGCGAGAGGGCTTCCTCGTCCACGTAGTCCTGGCTGTACTGGCCCGACTCGCAACGGCCCTGGCAGGTGCCGCAGACGCCTTCGCGGCAGTCCAGGGGGATCTTGATGCCGTTGCGCAGGGCAGCGTCGAGCAGTATTTCATTGGCCTTGACCGGGAAGAACAGGGTCTTGCCGTCGGCAAAGCTGAACGCGACCTTGTGCGTCATGAAGGGATGTCCGTCGAGTCAGAGGTGGTAGAAATCGAGCACCGAGTTGATCGTGTCGTTGAGCAGCAGCACGTGCTTGCGCTGGATCAGCCAGCTGTCGCCATGGGGCTTGAGGTCGTAGGTGGCGTGACCGTAGAAGTCCTCGGAGGTGGCCAGGCGATAGAACAGCGTGTGCCAGTTCAGGCGCACCTGCAGCAGCCCGTTGGCGCCCTCGGCGATGCGCAGGTTGCTGACCATGTGCAGGGTGCGCGGCATGGGAATGGTCGAGGCCGCCTTGCCGGTGCGCAGGCGGAACACCCGGTCTTCCAGCCCCGAACGGTTGGCGTAGTAGATCAGCGACATCTCGCGCTTCGGGTCCCGGGTGTAGACGTGTTCCGAGTCCCATTGCGGCAGGTGGAACTCGCTGTCCACGGCGAACAGCTGCAGGTAGGCGTCCCAGTCCTGGGCGTCGCAGAGTTCGCACTTGCGATAGAAGAATTGCTCGATCTGGTACTGCAATTGCGCATTCATGTTCATACCTCACGCAGTTTCAGGGACTGGCGCTGCAGGCCGTCGAGGAGGAATTTCTGCCAGTTGCGGTGCTGGTTGACGTACAGCCCTTCATGGGTGATTTCGGTGCCGGTCATGGCCGGCTGGATGCCCAGGTTCTCGCTGTTGGCGGTGGGGCCGGTGGCCCAGCGGTGATGGCCGCGCGAGACATCGCTCCAGCGCTCCAGGCGTCCCTGGAAGCCGCGCTGGGCCTCGCGAAACTCCACCAGGTCGTCCGGCGTGCCCATGCCCGAGACGTTGAAGAAATCCTCGAACTGGCGGATGCGGTTTTCCCGATCGGCATCGCTCTCGCCCTTGACCCCGATGCACTGGCTGATGATCTCGGTCTTGTTCCAGGCGATGGGGCGGATGATCCGCAGCTGGGAGCTGATCTGGTCGAGGAAGAACAGGCTGGGGTAGATGTTCAGGTTGCGCAGGCGGTGCATCATCCACTCGGCCTTGGCCTGGCCGTGCTCTTCCACCAGGCGCGGCATGATGCTGGCGTAGCCGGAGCGCACCGCCGGGTTGGGCATTTCGCTGAACAGCACGCTGTGGCCGTTGTTGAAGGCGAACCAGCCGTCGTCGGTGCTGGCGTCGCCGGCGCCGAGCTTGCTGTAGTCCAGGGTGGCGCTGCTGCCGCTGCCGTTGTCACGGTTGACTTGCTGACGGTGCTGCACCGTGGCCACGTAGTTGTAGTGCACGGTGCTGACGTGATAACCGTCCAGGCCGTTCTCGTTCTGCAGCTTCCAGTTGCCGTCGTAGGTGTAGGCGGACTTGCCCGGCAGCACTTCCAGCTCACCGTTGGGGGACTGGGCGACCATCATGTCGAAGAAGATCCGCGCGTCGCCCAGGAAGTCTTCCAGGCTGTTGTCGGCGGCCACGTCCAGGCTGATGAAGACAAAGCCCTTGTAGCTGTCGATGCGGGCCTTTTTAAGGCCGCGGGTGGCCTTGTCGAAGCCTTCGTCGTATTCCCCCGGCGCCTTGACCTTCACCAGGCGCCCGTCGCTCTTGTAGCACCAGGCGTGGAACGGGCAGGTGAAGGTCGACTGGTTGCCCTTGCCGACCCGGGTCAGGGTGGTGCCGCGGTGCTGGCAGGCGTTGATCAGGGCATTGAGCCGGCCCTCGCCATCGCGGGTGATGATCATCGGCTGGCGCCCGGCGCGCAGGGTGATGAAGTCGTGGTTGTTGGGCAGTTCGCTTTCGTGACAGGCGTAGATCCAGTTCTTCTCGAAGATCAGTTCCATCTCCAGATCGAACAGCTCGGGCTCGGTGAACATCTCCCGGGCGATACGGAACACTCCGTCCGCGGGGCGAAAATCCAGGCAGCCGTGGATGAAGTCCTGCCACTGCTCGACGCTTCTTGCACCACTCATGAGTCGGTACCTTTTTTATTCAGGTCAATCGGGTGCCGTCATTAGAGAGAGTGCGGGGCGCCGGTGGCTATCCGCTTAGTCGGCCAAGGCCATCCATAAAATTGCCTGGGTAGTTGTGACCCAGCTGCGACCCACCTTTGAGCGGATCGGCGATCGACAGCTGCACCACGGGGCGCCGATGGGCTACTGTGGGCCCGGCCAGATGAGGACGATGGGGGCGGGTTATCCACTTAGTGGGCGATTGCTATCCACTGGGTTGGCAGCGTTGCCGGCTGGCGCAAAACTTGCCCTGTCACACAAGACGCGCCGTCAGAGCGCGCTGAATAATAATTGCCGTGGGTGCGCCGTGATGAATAGCAAGGCTGATGGGCTGTTTCGCGAGATTCGTATCGATCGCTATGACCTTGAAGGGGCCAGGAACTGGATGGCGGGTATCTGTGGGCCGCACCGCCTGGAAACCGCTAACCCCGAACGCATTCGTTTCCACCACAGTGCCAACGTCCTCAGGTCACGCGCCACGACCCTGGGCATCATCGAATACGGCACCGATGTGGTCGTCGATATCGAGGACACCGAGCGCTTCAGCAGCTACAGCCTGAGCCTGCCCCTGTGCGGCGAGCAGGAGCTGAGCAAGGACGGTCGCCTGCTGCGTTCGGACCCGGACCAGGGGGTGATCGTTGCTCCCAACGAAAGCCAGGTGCTGGCCATCTCCGGCGACTGCCGCAAGTTGCAGGTGGTGATCTCCCGGCCGGCCATGAGCGAAGCCCTGGAGGCATTGCTGCAACGCCCGGTCGAGCAGCCGCTGCGCTTCGAGCCTGCCATGGACGCACGGCAGGGCGCCGCCGCGGCCTGGTGGCGCATGGCGCATCACTTCATTGGCGAACTGGCCCAGGGCAACGAACTTTACGAGCAACTGGCCTTCACCCGAGAAATCGAGAGCTCCCTGATCAAGGGCCTGATCCTGGCCCAGCCCAACAACTACTCTGCGGAGCTGCAGGCGATGCTCGGGGTCAAGCTGCCGCATTACCTGGTGCGGGCCCGCCAGTACCTGCACGAGCATGCCCGAGAGGCGGTACACCTGGAGGACCTGGAAGCCGCCGCCGGTGTTTCACGCTTCAAGCTGTTCGAGGCCTTCCGCAAGTACTTTGCCCTGTCGCCCATGGCCTATCTCAAGCGCTATCGGCTCAACGGCGTGCGCCAGGACATTCTCGAACACGGCGCGGCGCGCAATATTTCCGAGATTGCCCTGGCCTGGGGCTTTACCCACCTGGGGCGGTTTTCCGCGGAGTACCGCAAGCTGTTCGACGAGGCGCCGAGCGCCACAGTCCAGCGTCACCAGGCACGGCGCCCGGTGGGGTTCTAGGACGTACTACTTGCGCAGCACCAGATCCAGCAGGCCGTCCTGTTCCTTGATCTTCTGCAGGACGATTTCCGAGCGGATATCGGTAACCCCGGACGCGCGGTTCAAGTGATTGACGATGAAATCCGAGAAGTGCTTGAGGTTGCGCGCCTGCACCCGCAGCACGTAGTTGCTGGCGCCGGTGATCACGTAGGCGGCCACCACTTCCGGCCATTGCTGGACCTTGCTGATAAAGGTCTCGTGCCAGCCCTCCACATCCTGGCGCAGGGACACATGGACGATGGCTTCCAACTCGATCCCCAGGCGCTCGGCGTTGAGCTGGGCGCGATAGCCGCTGATGATCCCGTCGCCTTCGAGCATGCGCAGGCGGCGCAGGCAGGCGGAGGGTGAAAGGGCGACTTTCTCCGCCAGTTCCTGGTTGCTGATACGTCCATCCTGTTGCAGGAAGTAGAGGATGCGCAGGTCGGTGGAGTCGAGGGTCATGGCTGGCATAAATCCGCGTTTTTTATTGGAGGATTAGAATTTTATTCGAGATTAGTACGATAACGCGCTGCACTTTGCACGAAAATTCTAGCTGGCTTCGTCCATTATTTCCTGAGTTTTCGGGTCGTCCAGACCCCGTGCCCGGCCTGTTCCAGGCGGGCATGACCTTGACCAAGACAGGACTTCCAATGATCGATAAAAACCACTGCCTGCGTCTCGATGAACAGGACCCACTGGCGCCGCTGCGCCAACAGTTCGCCTTGCCCGAGGGGGTGATCTACCTCGATGGCAACTCCCTGGGTGCTCGCCCTGTGGCCGCCCTGGAACGGGCCCGGCAAGTGATCGAGCAGGAGTGGGGCGACGGCCTGATCCGCAGTTGGAACAGCGCCGGCTGGCGTGACCTGTCCCAGCGCCTGGGGGACCGCCTGGCCCCGCTGATCGGCGCCGGCAGCGGCGAAGTGGTGATCACCGACACCACGTCCATCAACCTGTTCAAAGTCCTCAGCGCCGCCCTGCAGGTGCAGGCCGAGCGTGCCCCCGAGCGGCGGGTGATCGTTTCCGAGAGCAGCAACTTTCCCACCGACCTGTACATCGCCGAGGGCCTGACCCGGATGCTTGAGCAGGGCTATTCCCTGCGCCTGGTAGACAGCCCGGAACAACTGCCAGCCGCCATCGACCAGGACGTGGCGGTGGTGATGCTCACCCACGTCAACTACAAGACCGGCTACATGCACGACATGCAGGCCGTCACCGGACTGATCCACGAAGCCGGCGCCCTGAGCCTCTGGGACCTGGCCCATTCGGCCGGCGCAGTGCCGGTGGAGCTGAATCGCAGCGGCGCCGACTACGCCATCGGCTGCACCTACAAATACCTCAACGGCGGCCCGGGTTCGCAAGCCTTCGCCTGGGTTGCTCCTGCCCTGTGCAATCTGGTGACCCAGCCGCTGTCCGGCTGGTTCGGCCATGCCCGGCAGTTCGACATGGCCACCCAGTACGAGCCCGCCAGCGGTATCGCCCGCTACCTGTGCGGCACCCAGCCGATCACTTCGCTGGCCATGGTCGAGTGCGGCCTGGAGGTCTTCGAACAGACCGACATGCAGAGCCTGCGGCGCAAGTCCCTGGCCCTGACCGACCTGTTCATCGAACTGGTGGAACAGCGTTGCGCCGGCCACGACCTGAAGCTGGTGACCCCACGCGATCACGCCAAGCGTGGCAGCCACGTGAGCTTCGAACACCCTGAAGGTTATGCCGTGATCCAGGCCCTGATCGCCCGGGGCGTGATTGGTGATTATCGCGAGCCGCGCATCATGCGTTTCGGCTTCACCCCGCTGTACACCCGCTTCAGCGAAGTCTGGGACGCGGTGCAGATTCTCGGTGAAATCCTCGATCAGAAAACCTGGGCCCAGGCGCAGTTCCAGGTGCGTCACAGCGTGACCTGAGACGCGCTTTATCCCCTGGTTGCTGCTGCATGCGGCAACCAGGGCAGCGGCACAAGGACGGGCCGTCACAACGATTCATACGTGCACACAACAATAAAGAGGCACTCAAAGTGACCACCTCCAACAAGGGTTTCGAAGCGATTTCCAATCGCGAGCACGGCCTCAGGCGGCAGTTGACCGCCGGCCAGATGAGCATGATCGCCATCGGCGGGGCCATCGGCACCGGCCTGTTCATGGGCAGTGCCTATGCCATCGGCTATGCCGGTCCCAGCGTGCTGCTGAGCTATGCCATCGGCGCGTTGATCACTCTGCTGCTGATGGGTTGCCTGGCGGAAATGACCGTGGCCCATTCCACTTCTGGCTCCTTCGGCGCCTACGCCGAGTTCTACATCGGCCCGCTGGCCGGATTCCTGGTGCGTTATGCCTATTGGGCGGCCATCGTGCTGGCGGTGGGCGCCGAGGTCACGGCCATCGCCATGTACATGAAGTACTGGTTCGCCAACGTTCCGGAGTGGGTGTGGATTGTTTCCTTCTCCAGCGTGCTGATTCTGCTTAACGCCATCAGCGTGAAGACCTTCGGCAACTTCGAATACTGGTTCTCCACCATCAAGATCGCCGCCATCGTCGGTTTTATCATCCTTGCGGTGTATGTGGTGTTCGGCTCCGGCAACCCCGATTACGGCGTGCACAACTACAGCGCCCACGGCGGCTTCTTTCCCAATGGTTTCCAGGGCATGTGGATCGCGGTGATCGTGTCGATCTTCAGTTACCTGAGCGTGGAAATGATCGCGGTGGCGGCGGGGGAGGCCAAGGACCCGCAGCGCGCGGTGAAGCAGGCGTTTCGCGCCACCATCGTGCGCCTGGTGGTGTTCTACCTGCTGACCCTGGCCCTGATGCTGGCCATCGTGCCCTGGGTCCAGGCGGGCAAGGCCCAGAGCCCGTTCGTCACGGTGATGCAGACCATTGGCATTCCCGGGGCCACCGGGGTGATGAACTTCGTGATCCTGATCGCGGCCCTGTCGGCGATGAACAGCCAGCTCTACATCACCACGCGGATGATGTTCAGCCTGTCCCGCGCCGGCTTTGCGCCCAAGTCCATGGGCGCCCTGAGCAAGACCGGGATTCCGCTGAATGCCTTGTTGCTGTCCAGCTCCGGTATTGCCCTGGCCACCTTGATCAACGTGCTGTACCCGGAGAGCTCATTCGTCCTGATGATGGCGATCTCGATGTTCGGCGCGATCTTCACCTGGTTCATGATCTTCCTCACCCACTACTGCTTCCGTCGTTATCACCAGCGCCACGGTGAACAGCAACTGTCATTCCGCATGCGCCTGTTTCCCTACAGCACCCTGCTGGGGCTGGTGCTGATGGGGGCGGTGATGATCACCACCTTCTTCACCGAGGCGTTCAAGATGACCCTGGTGTTCGGGGTACCCTTCCTGCTGTTGCTGACCCTGGTCTACTACCTGTGCTTCCGTAAGCCCAGGACGGTCGCAGGACTGTCCGAGGTCTGAGGCCACGCCTCCCGGATGTCCAGCAGCTTGGCGTGTTCTCGTATACGTGGAGGCCGGTGTACCGGCCGATCACCCCATTCATGGGCTTCGCATCCTGGTCGATACGATTCTCCGCGAGCTGAGCGATCTGCTGGACACCCGCCATGCGGACGCTGGGCGGCCGTCGAATCCGTCTGAGCGGATTCTCCGGGCATCGCTGGTGCAGGTTGTGTATAGCGTGCGTAGTGAGCGACTAAGGAGGGTGGTGAGGCCCGCCACCTTGCGAGGCTGGGTCACCTGGGCCTTAGCGGCTTACAATGCGATCCGCCTGGGCGCAATCGCTGGGTGGTGGCAGCCATCCCCGACATGAGTTGTGGTGAGTGTCGCGCTTGCGACGAACGAGCCGACTTGAAAATCCAAAACCTTCAAAGGTGCTGCGCATGACAAATTGGCAACGTGGTGACTTAGTCGAGCTGGACGGCCTTCTTGCGGTCGTGGTCGGCATTGAGGGGGACCCAAATGTCCCCGAGGAACACATCGCAGTTTGGTTTGGTGCCCCAAGTTGCCTCCGAAAGTCTAAGGGCGGAGCTGGTGGAGCGAGTCCGGAGGTCTGGACGGTGCCAGCGGACTTGTTCGTGCGAGCCGCTGAGCCTGATTGGCGTCACTAATTAATTGAATTTTCTATCGGAATGCACCTTTCTGCTCCTTTCTCAACGACCCGCTAGAGGCTGCCCAGGGGGCACTCTTCGCGAGCCTGTTGCAGGCTGGTCTCGAAGACTTCGAGCCGGCCCTGCAACTGCTGCAAGTCATCGATCTGTTGTTGCAGCTCGCGCCTCTTTTGCGCCAGGGCGGCCTGTGCGCGGTCCCAGGGAAAGGCCTGGCCCTGGTGCGTGGCGAACACCTGCTGCAATTCCTTGAGTTTGAAACCCAACTGCTGCGCGCACTTGATGAACATCAGTTGCTCGACGCTCTGGGCGTCATAGAGACGGTAGCGACCCTGACGCGGAGCTTCGGGCAACAGGCCGATGGCTTCGTAGTGACGGATGCTCTTGACCGTGGTCCCGGACAGTTGCGCGGCTTGGCCGATGTACATGAAAACTCCTTGTTCAGTACTGATTTCGGGCGGTGGACAGCCTTGCGCATTATCCGGTGGATTCAGTGCCTGGCAAGGTATTGCGCCTGCATCAGCCAATCCGCCTTGCGTTCTTCGCTGGCGTCCAGCACCGGGCCAAAGGTCAGGGTGCGCAACGGCTTGATGCCGCAGAAGGCCAGGGTGGTGCGGCGCATCTGCTGCAAGCCGGGCATGCGATAGAACCAGCGGAAATACCAGGGCGGGGTGTCCATGGTCACCATCAGGTGGGCGGTGCGGCCCTTGAGCAGTTGCTCGGGAAAGGCCTTGCCGGGGCGGTACTTGAAGGCGAAGCCCGGCAGCAGCACACGGTCGAGAAAGCCCTTCATCAGGGCTGGAATCCCGCCCCACCAGATGGGGAAGACCCAGGTCAGGTGCTCGGCCCAGAGGATGTCGGCCTGGGCCCGTTGCAGGTCTTCCTCCAGAGGCTGGATCTGCCGGTAGCCTTCGCGCAGCACCGGATCGAAGCGCAGCTCGCCGAGCCTGAGCTGGCGCACGTCATGCCCGGCTTCCTGCGCCGCCTTCACATAGCGCTCGCTCAATGCCGCGCACAGGCTGTTGCGCGAGGGGTGGCCGAGAATCACCAGGATGCGTTTGCTCATTGCCGTGGTCCTTGAGGGATAAACCCCAAGGCTAAAGTCTGCCCCTAAGGGGAGAGTCAAGGCGGCAGCAGTGCCGCGCACAAACCTTGGGCATACAGCGGCAGCGTTGCGAAGTCACGGGCGCACAACAGCAACCGGCGCCGGGCCCAGGCTTCGCTCAGCGGGCGCGACTGCAACGGCAGGTGACGGTTGCGCTCCAGGGCCGCCAGGGGCACCAGCGCCAGCCCGGCACCACGGGCCACCATGCGCAGCAGGGCGTCGAAACCTTCGGCGCGGATGCGCAATTGCATGCGTCGTCCCAGGTGCAGGGCCTGTTCCTCCAGATACACCGCCAGGGCGCTATGGCTGGCCAGGCCAACGTAGTCGTGGGCCAGGGTGTCGTTGAAGCTGGGGTTGGGCTGCAGGTTCAGCGGGTGATCCTGGGGCATCACCAGGACCAGCGGATCATCACGGAAAAGCCGGCTCATCAGTCCCTGAATGTCCACCGCGTCGGAGACGATACCCAGGTCTGCCGCACCCTGGCGCAGGGCGTGGGTGATGCGTTGGCTGGGCAGTTCCTGCAGGTCGATATCCACCTGGGGCTGGTTGTGCAGGTAGTCCGCCAGCAGCTCCGGCAGGTACTCGCTGAGGGCGGTGGTGTTGCACAGCAAGCGCACCTGGCCCTTGATTCCCTTGGCGTATTCGGCGAGGTCCTGTTGCAGGTGTTCGGCGTACAGCAACAGCGTCCGGGCATGTTGGGCCAGGGCCTTGCCGGCGGGCGTCGGGCGAATGCCGCGGCGCCCGCGTTCGAGGAACTCGATGCCCAGGGAGGCTTCCATGGCGCGGATTCGAGCGCTGGCGGCGGCCAGGGACAGATGGCTGCGAGCGGCCCCGGCGGTGATGTTGCCGGCGTCGAGAATGTTCAGGTACAGCCGCAGGTCGATCAGGTCGAAGTGCATGGGGCATTCCTCGGGGAACGGGATCTCTTACGGAGGCCGTGCAGATGTTTTTGTAGGAGCCGGCTTGCCGGCGAAGAGGCCTTCGGATTTTGCATCGGGCTTGAGTGCGCCTTCGCTGGCAAGCCAGCTCCTACGGAGGTACGGGCAATAGGTTTTGGTATGTGCCTATTGCCTGGCAAGAGGCTGGCTCAGTATATGGCAGATTTTCAGCGCGGCGTGCAGGGCGCAGGATAGGCCCATGAACAGCTCTCTCGCGTTTTACCAGAATCTTGGCATGGCCCTTTCTCTGCTGGTCATCGGCACCTTCGTACTGGCCGGTATGGTCAAGGGGGTGATCGGTCTCGGCCTGCCCACCATCGCCATGGGGTTGTTGGGACTGGCTATGGCTCCGGCGCAGGCTGCAGCCTTGCTGATCATTCCGGCGACCCTGACCAATCTCTGGCAACTGGCCTTTGGCGGGCACCTGCCGGGCTTGCTCAAGCGCCTGTGGCCGATGTTGCTGGCGATCTTCGTCGGCACGGCCGCCGGGTCATTGTGGCTGGGCATCGAGGGCGGGCATTGGGTGGTGCGGGGGTTGGGCGCGGCGTTGCTGCTGTATGCCCTGAGCGGCCTGCTGTTGCCGACCCTGCGCGTGTCGCCGGCCCAGGAGCGCTGGCTGGCGCCGCTATGCGGGCTGATCACCGGGGTCATCACTTCGGCCACCGGGGTGTTCGTGATCCCGGCGGTGCCCTATCTGCAGGCCCTGGGCTTGAACAAGGATCAGTTGGTGCAGGCTCTGGGCCTGTCGTTCACGGTGTCGACCCTGGCCCTGGCCGCCGGCCTGCTGTGGCGCGGCGCCCTGGGCAGCGCCGAGCTGGGGGCTTCCTTGCTGACCCTGGCCCCGGCGCTGTTGGGCATGTGGCTGGGGCAATGGTTGCGCCAGCGCATCAGCGCCTTGCTGTTCAAGCGGGTGTTCTTCATCGGCCTGGGGCTGCTGGGCGGGCATCTGTTGATCAGCGGCTAGACCTTCGGCTCAGCGGCCAGCCGCGGCCGGGCTGAGCATGTCGATGGCGCGGATCTCGAAGTCGCGCTCCAGGTAGTCCATGCGCGCGTCGAGAAACTGCTGCATGTGCGGCAGGCCAGAGTGGCTATCCAGCGCCTCCTGGGAGGCCCAGACCTCATAGAAGATGAACAGGCTCGGGTCTTCCCGGTCCCGCAGCATGTGGTACTCGATGCAGCCGGCTTCAGCGCGGCTGGCGGCGACATGGCTCATGAAGAACGCCTGGAAGGCGTCGGCGCGCTCGGGACGGGTCTTGGCGTGAAGGATAAAGGCCTGGGGCGTGGACATGCGCAAAGCACTCATTGACGGGGAAGGTGCTGAAGATCCTAGGGCAAAGATCGGCTATCGATTCGTGCGTTTTAGTCAAATGTATTTTGAGCAACCCGGGCTTATTCTCCGCGTCCTGCCTGATTAACCTGCCGCCATCGTTTGCAACCTTCACAACCCGTCGCTGCCGATGCGCGATGGGCTGTCCCCGATGAGGCCGGATCATGAAAAAAGTACTGCTGCTCAATGGCGCCAAACAATTTGCCCACTCCGATGGCCGTTACAACGCCACCCTGCACGACACCGCCCTGGCGGTGCTGGATCGCGGCGGCCTGGAGGTCAAGGTCACCCATATCGACGAGGGCTACGACATTCAGGAAGAAGTGGCGAAGTTTCTCTGGGCCGACGTGATCATCTACCAGATGCCCGGCTGGTGGATGGGCGCGCCGTGGATCGTCAAGAAGTACATCGACGAAGTCTTCACCGAAGGCCACGGCAGCCTCTACGCCAGCGATGGCCGGACCCGTTCCGACGCCTCGCAGAAATACGGCAGCGGCGGCCTGATCCAGGGCAAGCAGTACATGCTGTCGCTGACCTGGAACGCGCCGCAGCAGGCCTTTGACGACCCGACCGACTTCTTCGAAGCCAAGGGCGTGGACGCGGTGTACTTCCCGTTCCACAAGGCCAACCAGTTCCTCGGCATGCGCGGCTTGCCGACCTTCCTCTGTGTCGACGTGATGAAGCGCCCGAACATCGAAGCCGACGTGCAGCGCTACGCGGAGCACCTCAAGGCGGTGTTCAATCTCCAGGGCTGAATCCGGCTACTATTGAGCGCCTTGAAGCGGGCCTGCGGTTTATCCAGGGCCCACCCGCGCCGATAAAGGACTCCTGTGAAAGCCCGATCCGACGAGTTGCAAGTCTTGGTTTGCGTCATCGAGTGCGGTTCGATTTCCGCCGCTGCCGAGCAATTGGCCCAGACCCCTTCGGCGGTCAGTCGCACCTTGTCGCGGCTGGAGGCCAAGCTCGACACCACGCTGATCAACCGCACCACTCGACGTATGGACCTGACCGAAGAAGGTCGCTATTTCTTCGAGCAGGCCAAGCGCATTCTCGACCAGATGGACGAGCTCGAAGAGCGCCTGTCCTCGCGCCAGCGCAATCCGTCCGGGCGTTTGCGGATCAACGCCGCATCGCCTTTCATGCTGCACGCCATCGTTCCCCATGTGGCTGAGTTCCGTCGCCTGTACCCGGATATCCAGCTGGAACTCAACAGCAACGACCTGATCATCGACCTGCTGGAGCAGAGCACCGACATCGCCATCCGCATCGGCGTGCTGGCGGACTCGACCCTGCATGCCCGCTCCCTGGGCTGTAGCCCGTTGCACATTCTGGCCAGCCCCGATTACCTGGCCCGCCACGGCACGCCGCAAAGCTTGGCCGAACTGGCCGAACACACCTTGCTCGGCTTCACCCAGACCGAAACCCTCAACCACTGGCCGTTGCGCCATGTGCACGGTGATCGCTGGCAGATCCAGCCGGGCATCAGTGCCTCCAGCGGCGAGACCTTGCGCCACCTGGCGCTGGAGGGGCAGGGGATTGCCTGCCTGTCGCATTTCATGACCATCGACGACATCCGCGCCGGGCGCCTGCAACCGGTGCTGGCCTCGTTCAACAGCGGCTACCGCCAGCCGATCAACGCGGTGTACTACCGCAACTCGCAACTGGCCCTGCGCATCCAGTGCTTCCTGGATTTCATCCAGGGCAAGCTCGCGGACTACGCCAGCCCCGAGTTCCAGGGCTGAGCCCAGTTGGTACGAACGTACTGCGATTGGCGATTGCTCGAAATGCAATAGCAGGCCTATGTTCTTGCCGTTCAAAAACAAGAAAAGGAAGGACTTTATGCGCATCCTGTTGTTCAAGACCCTGGCCCTGACGGCCGCCATCGCCGCCAGCAGTTCGGCGTTCGCCGTGACCCTGGAAGGCGGCGCGGTGGCAGCGCCCAACCAGTACGGCGCCGATGTCGCGGCGCAGATCCTGAAGAAAGGCGGTAACGCGGTGGACGCCGCGGTGGCCACGGCCTTCGCCCTGGCAGTGACCTACCCCGAAGCCGGCAACATCGGCGGCGGCGGTTTCATGACGATGTTCGTCGACGGCAAACCCTACTTCCTCGACTACCGGGAAACCGCGCCCAAGGCCGCGACCCGGGACATGTACCTGAACGAAAAGGGCGAGGTGATCGAGAACCTGAGCCTGGTGGGCGCCCGCGCCGCCGGGGTGCCGGGCACCGTGATGGGCCTGTGGGAAGCCCACCAGAAATTCGGCAAGTTGCCGTGGAGCGAGTTGATCACGCCGGCCGTGGGCTACGCGAAAAACGGTTTCAAGGTGGCGGACAAGCAGTACCAGTACCGCGAGGATGCGTTGAAGCTGTTCAACGGCAGCACCAACTTCGGCGACTACTTCGGCAGCATGAAACCCGGTGAAACCTTCCGTCAGCCGGAGCTGGCCGCGACCCTGGAGCGCATCGCCGACCAGGGCGCCAAGGAGTTCTACAGCGGCAAGACCGCCGATTTGCTGGTGGCGCAGATGCAGGCCGACAAGGGCCTGATCACCAAGCAGGACCTGCAGGACTACAAGGTCCAGTGGCGCCAGCCGCTGCAGGTCAGCTTCCGTGGCAACACCCTGTACACCGCACCGCCACCCAGCTCCGGCGGGGTGGCCCTGGCGCAGTTGATCAGCATCAAGGAAGAGCGTGCCGCGGACTTCAAGGGCGTCGAGCTGAACTCGGCCAAGTACATCCACTTGCTGGCGGAAATCGAAAAGCGCGTGTTCGCCGACCGTGCCGACTACCTGGGCGACCCGGCGTTCTCCGACGTGCCGGTCAAGCAACTGACCGACCCGGCCTATCTGAAAAAACGCGCCGCCGAGGTCAACCCCAACGCTATCTCGGCCACCGAGAAAGTGCGTCCCGGGCTTGAGCCGCACCAGACCACCCACTTCTCCATCGTCGATGCCCAGGGCAACGCGGTGAGCAACACCTACACCCTGAACTGGGATTACGGCAGTGGCGTGGTGGTCAAGGGCGCAGGCTTCTTGCTCAATGACGAAATGGACGACTTCAGCGCCAAGCCAGGCGTAGCCAACGCCTTCGGCGTGGTGGGTGGCGATGCCAACGCCATCGCCCCGGGCAAGCGCATGCTGTCGTCCATGAGCCCGAGCCTGGTGACTCGCGACGGCAAGGTCACCCTGGTGCTGGGTACCCCCGGTGGTTCGCGGATCTTCACCTCGATCTTCCAGGTGCTGAACAACCTCTATGACTACAACCTGCCCCTGGAAAAGGCCGTGGCCGCGCAGCGCGTGCATCACCAGCTGTTGCCCAAGGACACGATCTACTACGACGCCTATGCGCCGCTCACCGGCAAGGTCGCCGATGAGCTGAAAACCATGGGCTACACCCTGGAAGACCAGGGCTGGGAGATGGGCGACATCCAGGCGATCCGGGTCAACGGCACCGCGCTTGAAACCGCTTCCGACCCGCGTGGTCGTGGCGTCGGCAAGGTCGTCAAATAACCGCTGAACCGCTGTAGGAGCCGGCTTTCCGGCGAACGGGCCCGTCAGCCTGGCGCCCGATCGAGCGCCGCTTCGCTGGCAAGCCAGCTCCTACCTTTGTTGTTCACGCGCCGACGAGCGGCTGTTCGGCGGCGCTTCAATTCCGTACCATTGCCCGCCTTTTTCCGCTCTCCCCCAGGACCGCGTCCGCCGGTCCGTCGATCAGGTCAACCATGAAAGCAAAACGTCTGCGCGCCGATGTCCTGGCCGGACTCACTACCTCCTTCGCCTTGCTCCCCGAATGCATCGCCTTCGCCCTGGTGGCCCATCTCAACCCGTTGATGGGCCTGTACGGCGCCTTCTTCATCTGCACCCTGACCGCGCTGTTCGGTGGTCGGCCGGGCATGGTTTCCGGCGCTGCCGGTTCCATGGCGGTGGTGATCGTCGCCCTGGTGGTGCAGCACGGGGTGCAGTACCTGCTGGCCACGGTGTTGCTGGGCGGGCTGGTCATGGTCGCCTTTGGCCTGCTGCGCCTGGGCAAGTTGGTGCGCATGGTGCCGCACCCGGTGATGCTGGGGTTCGTCAACGGCCTGGCAATCGTCATTGCCCTGGCCCAGCTGGAGCATTTCAAGAGCGGTGAACACTGGCTCAGCGGCCAGGCGCTGTACCTGATGGCCGGGCTGGTGGCGCTGACCATGGCCATTGTCTACCTGCTGCCACGCCTGACTCGGGCTGTGCCACCGGCCCTGGTGGCGATCCTCGGCGTCGGCGCATTGGTGTACCTGCTGGGCCTGCCGACCCGCACCCTGGGGGACATGGCCCACATCGCCGGTGGTCTGCCGAGCCTGGCGCTGCCCCAGGTGCCGTGGAACCTGGACACCCTGGGCATCATCGCGCCCTACGCGTTGCTGATGGCCATGGTCGGCCTGCTGGAAACCCTGCTGACCCTGAACCTCACCGACGAAATCACCGAGAGCCGTGGCTACCCGGACCGCGAATGCGTGGCCCTGGGCGCGGCCAATGTGGTTTCGGGCCTGTTCGGCGGCATGGGCGGCTGCGCGATGATCGGCCAGACCGTGATCAACCTCAGCTCCGGTGGCCGCGGGCGCTTGTCCGGGGTGGTGGCCGGGGGGCTGATCCTGCTGTTCGTGCTGTTCCTGTCGCCGCTGATCGAGCGCATTCCCCTGGCGGCCCTGGTAGGGGTGATGTTCGTGGTGTCGCAGCAGACCTTTGCCTGGGCCTCGTTGCGGGTGATCAACAAGGTGCCGATGAACGATGTGCTGGTGATCCTCGCCGTGAGCGTGATCACGGTGTTCACCGACCTGGCCATAGCAGTGTTCTGCGGCATTGTGATCGCGGCGCTGAACTTTGCCTGGCAGCAGGCCCGGGAGCTGTACGCCGACGCTCACCTGGAGGCCGACGGCAGCAAGCGCTATCAGTTGCACGGCACTTTGTTCTTTGCTTCCACCACGCCGTTTCTCAATCAGTTCGACCCGGCGGGTGATCCACAGCATGTCACCGTCGACTGTCGCCACCTGAGCTTTGTCGACTACTCGGCCATCGCCGCCCTGAAAACCTTGCGCGAGCGCTATGCCAAGGCCGGCAAGCAACTGCGGGTGCTGCACCTGTCGCAGCGCTGCAAGAAGCTGCTGAAACGAGCCCGGGTGCAACACGACTGAGGCCCGGGGGCGAGTGGCAGCGCTTGCCCGTTTTTCAATGCGCGGGGATGAAAATAGCCACCACCGATTTTCATCCCTCGCGCTTTTGCATAGCTGTTCGCGACAAGGCCTGCCTCTTTACGAAAATTAGTTTCACTTGGTTTGAAACAAAACTCCTTAAGTGATTAAAGAGTTTCACAACCATTCGAAAGTGACGCTGTTTTCAAGGAGAACACCATGGCTCCCGCAACGGGTTATTGGCTGCTGGGCTACGCCGCAGTCGCCATCATTGCGTTGATCGTGTTGATCGCCCGCTACCGACTCAATCCCTTTATCGTCATCACCCTGGTGTCCGTCGGCCTGGCGCTGATGGCCGGCATGCCGCCGTCCGGCGTGGTGGGTGCCTATGAAGCCGGGGTCGGCAAGACCCTGGGCCATATCGCCCTGGTGGTGGCCCTGGGCACCATGCTCGGCAAGCTGATGGCCGAATCCGGCGGCGCCGAACAAGTGGCGCGGACCTTGATCGACCGCTTCGGCGAGCGCAACGCCCATTGGGCCATGGTCTGTATCGCCTTTCTGGTGGGGCTGCCGCTGTTTTTCGAAGTGGGTTTTGTACTGCTCATCCCCATTGCTTTCACCGTGGCGCGGCGGGTGGGGGTGTCGCTGCTGATGGTGGGCCTGCCCATGGTCGCCGGGCTGTCGGTGGTCCACGCTCTGGTGCCGCCGCACCCGGGGGCGATGCTGGCGGTGCAGGCCTATCAGGCGTCGGTGGGGCAGACCCTGCTGTACGCGATCCTGATCGGCGTGCCCACGGCGATCATCGCCGGTCCGGTGTATGCCCGGTTTATCGTGCCGCACATTCATCTGCCGGCCGAGAACCCCCTGGAGCGTCAGTTCATTGCTCGCGAACCCCGGGCGCGCCTGCCCAGCTTTGGCCTGACCATGTTCACCATCCTGCTGCCGGTGGTGCTGATGCTGATCGGCGGCTGGGCCAACCTGCTGGCCGAGCCCGGCACCGGGCTCAATCAGTTCCTGCTGTTTATCGGCAACTCGGTGATCGCCCTGTTGGTGGCCACCCTGGTGAGTTTCTGGACCCTGGGGCTGGCCCAGGGGATCAACCGTGAATCGATCCTCAAGTTCACCAACGAGTGCCTGGCGCCCACGGCCAGCATCACCTTGCTGGTGGGGGCCGGTGGTGGCCTGAACCGGATTCTGATCGACTCCGGGGTCACCGAGCAGATCGTCGGCCTGGCCCATGAATTCCAGCTGTCGCCGCTGTGGATGGGCTGGCTGTTTGCGGTGTTGATGCGGGTCGCCACCGGTTCCGCCACCGTGGCCCTGACCACCGCTTCCGGGGTGGTGGCACCGGTGGCCGTCGGCCTGGGGTATCCCCACCCGGAACTGCTGGTGATTGCCACCGGGGCTGGTTCGGTGATTCTGTCCCACGTCAACGACGGTGGCTTCTGGCTGGTGAAGGAATACTTCAATATGACCGTCATTCAAACCTTCAAGACCTGGACCGTGCTGGAGACGCTGATTTCGCTGATCGCCTTCGGCCTGACCCTGGGACTCGCGGAGCTGTTGTAGATGGACATTCTTTATCAGATCCGTTCGCGCCTGGATGACTTCAGCGCCGGGGAAGGGCGGATCGCCCGCTTGCTGCTCGACGACGTGGGCTTTGCCGCCTCCGCCAGCCTCGACGAACTGGCCCAGCGCGCCGAAGTCAGCGCCGCCACCCTGTCGCGCTTTGCCCGCAGCGTCGGTTGCCGCGATTTGCGCCAACTGCGCTTGCAACTGGCCCAGGCCAGCGGTGTCGGTAGCCGCTTTCTCGACCCGGCGGGGGCGCCCGAACAGTCCGGTTTCTACCGGCAGATCCTGGGCGATATCGAGTCTGCGCTGCATCAGCACCTGGCCGGTTTCGAGGAAACGCAGTTTGCCGATGCGGTGCGCTTGCTGGGGCGCGCACGGATGATCCACGCCTTCGGCATGGGCGGCTGCTCGACGCTGTGCAGCGATGAACTGCAGGTGCGCCTGGTGCGCCTGGGCTACCCCATCGCCGCCTGCCACGACCCGGTGATGATGCGGGTGACCGCCGCCGCCCTGGGGCCGCAACACGCGGTGATCGCCTGTTCCCTGACCGGCATCACCCCCGAATTGCTGGACGCGGTGGCCCTGGCCCGCAACTACGGTGCCGGCATCCTCGCCATCACCCTGCCCGAGTCACCCCTGGCGCAACTGGCGGACGTGGTGCTGCCTCTGCACAGCGCCGAAACCTCGTTCATCTACAAACCCACCGCGGCCCGCTACGGCATGCTGCTGGCCATTGATGTGCTGGCCACCGAGCTGGCCCTGGCCCTGCCCGATGACAGCCAGGAACGCCTGCGGCGAATCAAGCTGGCCCTGGACCATTACCGGGGCGGCGACGACTGCCTGCCCCTGGGAGACTGACATGCGCTACGACACGCTGATCCGCAACGCCCTGATCATCGACGGCAGCGACCGCCCGGGCTATCCCGCCGACCTGGCGATCGGCGACGGTCGCATCCAGCGCATCGGCGACCTGTCCGCGGCCACCGCCGAGCACGAGATCGATGCCGGCGGCCGGGTCCTGGCTCCGGGCTTCATCGATGTGCACACCCACGACGACACCGTGGTGATCCGCCAGCCGCAGATGCTGCCCAAGCTCAGCCAGGGCGTGACCACGGTGATCGTCGGCAACTGCGGGATCAGCGCTGCGCCGGTGAGCCTCAAGGGCGATCCGCCGGACCCGATGAACCTGCTGGGCGAGCGCTCGATGTTTGTCTATCCGCACTTTCGCGACTATCGCGCGGCGGTGGATGAGGCGCGCCCGGCGGTGAACGTCGCGGCCCTGGTGGGGCACACGGCGCTGCGCAGCAACCACCTTTCGGACCTGCATCGCACCGCCAGCGCAGGCGAAATCGCGGCCATGCGCGAGCAACTGCGCGAAAGCCTGGAGGACGGCGCCCTCGGCCTGTCCAGCGGGCTGGCCTATGCCAGCGCGTTTTGCGCCGAGACCGATGAAGTGCTGCAACTGGCCCAGGAACTGACGGCGTTCGGGGCGGTGTACACCACCCACCTGCGCAGCGAGTTCGAGCCGGTGCTGGAGGCCATGGACGAAGCCTTCCTGATCGGTCGCGCGGCCCGGGCGCCGGTGATCGTCTCCCACCTCAAATGCGCCGGGGCCGGCAACTGGGGACGCAGCCCGCAACTGCTGGCGGCCCTGGAACAGGCGGCCCAGGATCATCCGGTGGGCTGCGATTGTTATCCCTACGCCGCCAGCTCTTCGACCCTGGATCTCAAGCAGGTCACCGATGCGTACCGCATCACCATCACCTGGTCCACGCCGCACCCCGAACAGGGCGGTCGTGATCTGAACGAGATTGCCGACGAGTGGGGCGTCAGCCTGCTGGTCGCCGCCGAGCGCCTGCAACCGGCGGGGGCGGTGTACTACGGCATGGATGAAAGCGACGTGCGGCGCATCCTCGCCCATCCGCTGTCGATGATCGGCTCCGATGGCCTGCCGGAAGATCCCTTCCCTCATCCACGGTTGTGGGGGGCCTTCCCTCGGGTACTGGGCCACTTCAGCCGCGACCTGGGCCTGTTCCCGCTGCACACCGCGGTGCACAAGATGACCGGGCTTTCGGCGGCGCGATTCGGCCTGCACCAGCGCGGCGAAATCCGCGAGGGGCATTGGGCCGACCTGGTGCTGTTCGACCCGGCGCGGGTGCGCGACGTGGCCGATTTCAAGCACCCGCAGCAAGCCGCGCAAGGGATCGACGGGGTCTGGGTCAATGGCGTGCGCAGCTACGCCGAGGGCCAGGCCAACGGTCAGCGCTCGGGACGTTTCTTAGCGAGGGAGGGGGATTTGCGCCGGGGCTTCACATTCGCAGTCTGATTCTATGATCTTCGTCACAGCGATGGCGCTGTGCCATTAAAGAATCCTTGCGCGGCGCCGAAGTGCTGGGAATCGCCGCCTGTAGAGTCGGCCTATTTCAGTCAGGGAGTCATGCAATGAGCTTTGGCAAAACCACCCCTATCCTGCGGATCTTCGATGAAGCCAAGGCCCGGGAGTTTTACCTGGACTTCCTGGGGTTCAACCTCGATTGGCAGCACCGCTTCGAGGACAACTTCCCGCTGTACATGCAGGTGTCCCGGGGCGATTGCGTGCTGCACCTGTCCGAGCATCACGGCGATTGCACCCCGGGCGCGGCGCTGCGGATCGAGACCGATGAACTGGAAGCCTTCCAGCAGCAATTGCTGGCCAAGCAGTACCGTTTTTCCCATCCGCAGATCCAGGCCATGCCCTGGGGTAGCCAGGACATGGCCATCAGCGATCCGTTCGGCAATCGGCTGGTGTTCACCAACGCCATCAGCGTCTGAGCGGGCTCAGGCCTTGCCGGCGCTTAGCGCGGCCTGACGAAACTGTCCCGGGGTCAACCCGGTGCGGCTCTTGAAGCTGCGGTGAAATGAACGGGATTCGGTAAAGCCCAGGCAATCGGCGATCCCCTGGATCGACAGCTCGCTGTGGCACAGATAGTGCTCGGCCAGCTCCTGGCGCAAGTCATCGAGAATCTTTTGGTAGGACGTGCCGGCCTGTTGCAGCTGGCGCTGCAGCGTGCGTTCGGACATCTGCAACTGCTCCGCCACCTGCTCCTTGCGCGGCAGACCGTCCTTGAGCAACTGGCGCAACACGTTCTGCACCTGCAACGCCAGGGGCGCATCGGCCAACGAGGCCATCATCGCCTGGGCGTGATCCTCCAGGGTCTTGAGCAGCCGCGCATCGGCCTGGCGCAAGGGCAACTGCAGGTAGTGCAGCGGTGCCACCAGGGCCGAGCAGGCTTGCCCGAACAGCACCGGGCAGCCGAACAGGGCCTCGTACTGCGCCACCTCGGCCGACTCCGGCCGCGAATGCTCGAACCACACCGCAGTGGGGGAGAGCTGCGAGTCGGCGATCCAGCGCGCATACAGCAGCCAGGAGGCCAGGACGTTTTCCACCAGATGCCGGCGAATGTCCGGGCGCCGATGACGACAGCTCCAGATCAACCGCACCTGATCGCCCGCCACCTCGGCCCGGCTGGTGCCCATGTCCCCCACCAGTTTTTCGAACGGCATGATGCGGCCCATGGCTTCGCCCAGGGTCGCGCAGTTCATGGTGATGTAGCCCAGCACGTTCCAGGAGCTGGGTTTGACGAAGCGCGCCGAATTGAGCCCGAACAGCGGATCGCCGGAGTGCTGGCAGAAGTAGTCGAGCAACCGCTCATGCACCTCCACCGGCAGGCGCAGGCTGGTGTCGTTCAACTGCGCGGCCTCAAGCCCCGCCGCCGCCAGCGCCGGCGCCGTGGCAATACCCAATTGCTCGGCATAGAGCAGATATTTGAGCAAGGGTGGGACCGAGGTAAAACCGAGGCTGGGCATCGAGATATTCCTGGTGACAGATCCTTCGGACAGCAGGACGCGGACCGGGAAAGGTAAGGGCAAACCCCAAGCGCTGTAAATGGCCGGCGCCCCCGCTTCTTGTAGCCGCTGCCGCAGGCTGCGAACGGCCCCGAAGGGGACGCCGCCCTTGAGGGCCTCTGAAGGCCCTGCGGGCCTTGTCGCAGCCTGCGGCAGCGGCTACAGGGATGCGATAAAGTTTGCCTCTGATGGCGGATTTTCGCTTTGATTTGTAGGGCATTTCCGCGAGAATCCACCCGTTACATTTCAACTGTTTGCATGGCTTGTGCCTATCGAATGTCCAGGGCTAGTCTTCGGCCGTCGCTGCATTTCAGCGATCGGGTTTGGTAGCCCGCATCACTTCAGGCACAAGCGCCGCTGACTTTCGACAGGCCTTAATCTGTCGACGTGTTATGGCGGCTGTGCGCAGGGCACCTCGTGTGCGCTGGGTTTCCTGGAGTCCCGGTCTACCAACCTGCGTATGGCCGCCACCTTGATCGTTTGGTAGCGATGCGTGGCGGTTCAACTTCTCCAGGAGTTTTGCCGTGAAGAAGATCGTTCCCGATCCACCCGTTCTGCAACCCAGCCGTGAGTTGATCACTGCGCTGGAAGAACCCAACAAGACCTTGCTACAGGCGCTGCAAAACACCGCGCTTTCGCCCCCTTTGCATGAGCACTTCACTGCCACTGGCAGCACCCGCTTTGGTTGTCGGGATGGCGAGGGCCGTCCGCTGTTTGCGGTATGCGAAGGGGTCAATGCCGAAGAGGCGCTGCTGCACGTTTCATTGCTGCTCAAGTGCGCGGAAGAGACGGCCGACGAAATCACCAGCGCCAGCGGCATTGAGCGTGGGCTGATCTGGTCGATGATTCATTCGGTGGAGATGGCGCGGGCGGTGGTGGATGCGCTGCTCGACGGTGCCGAACAACCCTCTGTAGCCGCTGCCGCAGGCTGCGAACGGCCCCGAAGGGAACGCCGCTCTTGAGGGCCTAGGAAGGCCCTTCGGTCCTTGTCGCAGCCTGCGGCAGCGGCTACAGGACCGAAGGGGCCGCCGCGAATCAGACGCGGAAGTGGCTGACCATCATTTGCAACTGGCCGCCCAGGCGCGCCAGTTCAACACTGGAGGCGGCGGTTTCATCGCTGGCGGCGGCGGTCTGTTCGGACACGTCGCGCACGTTGATGATGCTACGGCTGATCTCTTCGGCCACGGCGCTCTGCTGTTCGGCGGCAGCGGCGATCTGCTGGTTCATCGATTGGATGTTGGACACGGTGCGGGTGATGCTTTCCAGCGAGGCACCGGCCTTGCGGGTCAGCTCGACGCTGCTGTCGGTCAGGCTGCGGCTGTTGTTCATCACCGTGGCCACTTGCTGGGTGCCGTTCTGCAGGCCGGCCACCAGTTCTTCGATCTCTTCGGTGGACTTCTGGGTGCGCTGGGCCAGGGCCCGCACTTCGTCGGCGACCACGGCGAAACCACGCCCGGCTTCACCGGCACGAGCGGCTTCGATGGCGGCGTTCAGCGCCAGCAGGTTGGTCTGTTCGGCCACGGCCTTGATCACGTCCATGACGCTGCCGATCTTGTCGCTTTCCTGTTGCAGCACGGTCATGGCGTCGGTGGAACGCACCACTTCGCTGGCCAGGCGCTCGATCTGCTCGATGGCCTGGGCCACCACTTTGTCGCCTTCGCGGGCTTCGCCGTCGGCGGCGGCTGCGGCCTGGGAAGCTTCTTCGGCATTGCGCGCGACTTCCTGCACGGTGGCAGTCATCTCGTGCATGGCGGTGGCCACCTGGTCGGTCTCGACCTTCTGGCTGTTGACCCCGGCGCTGGTTTCTTCGGTCACGGCGGACAGTTCTTCGGCGGCGCTGGCGATCTGGGTCACGCCGTCGCGGATGCCACCGATCAGTTCGCGCAGGGTCACGCCCATGCGCACGATGCCTTGTTGCAGCACGCCCAGTTCATCGCGACGGGTGACCCGCAGGTTTTCGGTGAGATCGCCCGAAGCGATGCGCTCGACCACGGCCAGGGTTTCCCGCAGCGGACGGGTGATCTGCCGGGTGATGATCACGGCAGCCAGTACGCCCACCAGCAGGGCCAGCAGGGTGCTGATCAATTGCAGGCTGCGGGCCTGGGCGCTTTCGATGTCGCGGCGCTCCAGCTGGATCTGGTACAGGGCGTCGCTGCGGCTGACGATGTCGGCGCCCTGTTCGGTCATTTCCTTGCGCGCCTGCACGGCGTCGGTGAAGGCGACCTTGAAGGCCTGCAACGAACTGCGGTAGCCGCTCAGTGCGGTTTCCAGCTGTTGCAGGGCATCACGCTGGGTGCTGCTGAAATGGCTCTTGAGCTGATCCATTTCGGCAATGGCCGCGTTGAGCTGGGTGACGGCTTTCTGTTCGGTGTCCGGGTTGTTGGTGGTGACGTAGCCGCGCACTTCATAGCGCGCCAGTTGGAAGGCTTCCTTGGCCTGGGTGATGGCCTGGAACTGTTCGAAGCGCGCGTCGCTCAGGGGCAGTTGCTTGACCCAGGTGTTGATGCCATTGATCAGGTCATTGGCGCGTTCGGCGTTCTGGTTCATGGCCAGGCGCGCAGCGTCGCCGGTGCGGTAGGCATTGCGCATCTTGTTCAGCGAGTCCTGATAAGCGCTGATGGTGGCGCCCAGACCTTGCAGGAGCTTGATGTTTTCCGGGCTCTGGAACGTGGCCAGGAGTTTTTTCTGCTGGGCGCTGAAATCATCCAGGGTCTTCTGCACGCCCTGGGCGGCGGTTTCGTCGCCGTTGGCCAGCATGTACTGCAGGCGGGTGACCCGCAGTTTGGTCAGGCCGCTGTTGAGCTGGGTGATGTCGCTCATCCAGTTACTGCGGTCGATCAGGTTGCCCAGACTGGTCCAGCCGGTCAGTGCCAGGATGCCGGTGAGGGCCAGAACCAGGCCGAAACCCAGGCCCAGCTTAAGGTTGACGCTGATGTTGGCAAACCAACTACTCATTGAATTCCTCCAGGAACGTAGCTCTTCTTGATCTTGAGTTGGCTGGAAGATTGTTGTTGTTGGTGACCAGCAAGGTGTTTTGTAGGGGGTGTATCGGCGGGATGTGCCATAGCTGAAACGATTTCGTCCGCATTGTCCCAAGACAATGTTTTCGGCGATGGACGGTTATTTTGCGGGATGAACCACCCGTGCGTTGAGCTTTTTTTCACATTGATTTCACCGCTCCCCCACGGTGTGCGCCCTAGAGTCGGTCCGGTTGCTGCCAGCGTGCCCGGCCGCGCTCAATGGTCATCCGGGTTCTGTAGCCTCGCTACGCGCTGCTCAAAACCCCGGATCACTCTCAAAGGGCGACAGGACTGTGGCTACAAGACTCGTGCTGGCGGTGGCCAAGCGTCCGCCCTTTAGGCGTTCCCTGGTCCGTTACAAGAACGCACTGGCGCTGCTGGGCGTGGTGCTGCTACTCCCCTTGAGTCTGTACCTGCTCAAGCCGGCGGCGGTGCCGGACCTGGCCCACGGCAACGTGGCCGGGATCAGGGCCTTGACCCGCAGTTGGGCCAAGGGCGACATGATTGTTCTGGTGCGTCACGTGGAGCGCTGCGATCGCTCCAGTGCCACCTGTCTCGGGCCCGCCGATGGCATTACCGATCGAGCGCGGGAGGTGGCGGTGAGCATTGGCGCGCAGTTCGAGCAGTTGGGCCTGGAACGCACCGACCTCTATAACAGCCCCCTGACCCGCACCGCGCAGACGGCCGGCTATATGTTCAGCAAGGTCAGCAGTGGCGATGACTGGCTGTACAACTGCAAGAACGGCCTGCTGCGCGACGTGCTGGCGCATAAGGTCGCTGGCCGCAATCTGGTGCTGGTGACCCACAGTGAATGCATGGACCAACTGGAGCAGGAACTGAAACTGTCGACCCCGACCCCGGGTTACGGCGCCTCGCTGTTCGTGTCTACCGATACCCTCAACGGGGCGCCGAAGATGCTCGGGATGATCGAGGCCAATGACTGGCGTTCGGTAAACCTCAAGCCCTGACGGCCCCCGGGGCCGGCCGTCGCGGCCGGTGATCAGGCTCAGGGGGCCAGCAGGTCCGGATCGGCGGGAGGGGGTGCCGCGGGAGCCAGCGCGCCGGGCGCAGGACCTTCATTGATCCGCTGTGGACTGATCAGATTGGTGAACTCCTCGATCAGGCGCTGGATCGCCTCCGGCGGCTCGCAGTCGCGAAACTCCATGCAGATCTGCACTTCGTCCGGGTCGCGCTCCTGGCCTTCGCGTTTGCCGCTGCCGAAGGTGACGAAAAACTTCTCGCTCTGCAGTTCGCCATTCTCCAGGTCGTGGCTGGCCTTCTGCAGTTCGGTGCCCTGCATGCGCACCGATAGGTCGACGGTCATCTTGTGCAGGGCCAGGCCCTTGGGCGAGACCAGGGCAATCAACGGGACGTTGATGATGTGCTGTTCGTTGAGGGCCACCTCGACCATCTTGGCCTTCATCGGCGTACCCAGGTCGTTGACGTTGTAGTCGAAGAACTGGTCGAACAACTTGATGTATTGCTGGGCGATCAGGTTGTGGGTCGCGGCGGCGGCCTGGTGCATGCCACGGGTGATGTGGCTCAGGTCGCTGGCGGACATGGGCTCCTTGCGACGGGAAAAAAACGCCATGGATCATGCTCCTTGTTCGATGGCTGAAGTGCCCCGCCGTGGCGGCGGGGCGGGTGGGTCAAACGTGGTTGTCAGGGCTTGTCGCCGCTGTTTTGCGCCGGAGCATCGGGCATTTTCAGCGCGTTGGCGGTGGGCAGCTTGTCGGTGTCGGTGGCGGTGGCGCTCGGCAGCATCACCGGTTTGGTGGCGGCGTCGGTGAGGAAGTCGATCACCCGCATCAGGGCTTCCGGTGGGTCCTGGCGGACGATCTTGGTGCTGATGGCGTAGCGTGCCCGGGTGTCGGTCTTGCGGGTCTGCGTGGATTTGTGGCTCGCCGCACCCTTGACCGAAACACTGAACGGGCCCCAGCCCATCTTCGCCTCGAAACTGCCGGAGGCTTCAGTGGAACTGGTGTCCTCGGCCATCTGGCTGATGGTCAGCTCGAACTCGATGGAGCCTTCCTCGATGGTGATGTTGGGGTGACTGATGGCCGCCAGCAGCGGGATGCGCATCGACTTCTTCACCGTACCCTTGTAGACGCCCTGGTCATCCACCAGGGTTTCGTCGTAGTCGAACTGCACCGATACCGCCTGGCCGTTCTGGATACACACACCCATGAGGAAGTCCGCATAGGCTTTGCTCGCGGCGACCTGCGCCTGGATCATTGCCATCAACGGACCGGTGATCATCTTGTCCAGGGGCAGGGCGGCAATCACGCCGCCGATCAAGCCCTTGTCGATATCTGGCATGGTCAATCTCCTTATCGTTTATGCGCGAGTTGCGCCCTTGCACCTTAAGCAAGCCCGCGCCGCCGATTCAGCGGGAATCGATTACCGGTGAGTGTTGGCTTCCAGGCGGCGGATGTTGCCGATCTGCCGCAGGCTCAGGCCGTACTTGTCCGCCAGGACGCTACGGGAGATGCCTCCCAGGCTTTCCAGCTGGATGTGCTGATTGCGGATCTGCCGGCAGAAGTGGTCGGCCTTGGGGATCTCCAGGGCCAGTCCGGCGAAGCGTTCGATCAGGGCGTTGAGAGCATCGGGAGGCAGGATCAGCGCCAGCGAAGTGCGCTCGGCGTGCTTGGGGATGTACTTGGGACGGCCGCCGTATTCACGTGTCAGGCGGTAGGCGTTTTCCAGGCCGATGCAGTCGATGAGGGCCTGGAGTGAATGGGGTAGCTGGCGAATATCGATAAGACTGAGGTCTTTCACGTCCATTTGGTACCTCCTTGGAATTATGAATACAGCTGGTTCGATCCTAAGGAGGTGTGTCGTCCTCTGTTCAGTGGGAAATTTCCCCCCTATTAAAGGGAACTATTACATTCTGATGTTGTATCGGTCGCTGGTGATGCACTGGATTTTCTTCAACTGGAGGAGGAAATATCCATGTCACGCTATGCGATTGATTTCAGTTTTATCGCCGCTCTGGAAGGCGGTGCCATGACCCGCGGTTATGTGCCCGATGCGGCCAACAGCAAGAGCGGAGTCACGGTGGGCACGGGCTTCGATCTGGGGCAGCGAGGGGTGAAGGATTTGCAGGCGCTCAATCTGCCGGCAGATCTGGTGCGGCGCTTGACGCCCTACCTGGGCCTGACGGGGCTCAAGGCCAAGGCGTTTCTCGATGGCCAGCCCTTGAGCATCGGCAGTGACGAGGCCGAGCTGATCGATGAGGCGTTCAAGGCGCCCTTTGTCGATCGCCTGGCGGCGAACTACGCCAAGGCCAGCGGGGTGGATTTCGCCCAACTGCCGGCACCGATGCAGACCGTGATCGCCTCGGTGGCCTTTCAGTACGGCGACCTGGCCAGCCGCACGCCGAAGTTCTGGGCCCAGGTGGTGGCCCGCGACTGGAAGAGTGCCCTGGCCAACCTGCGCAATTTTGGCGACAGCTACGGCACTCGTCGGCGCAAGGAGGCCGATCTGCTGAGCTCGCAGATCGCTTCATGAGCCGTTGCCGCCCAGGCTAACGGCCTGGGCGGTTTGTCGGTTTCAGGGGCAGGGGATGATTTGCAGCAGGCTCGCACTGCCCATGTGGCTGGTGTCATCGGGCCGGGTGCCAGTGGGCAGCGAACGCCAATCCACCAACAGGCACAGCGCCTTGAGGGACTTGCCCCGGGCCTGGCCGATGGGCGTGGCAAACTCATGACGGTACAGCGCCTGGGTGGTGTTTTGCGCGGTTACGCTGCTGGCATTGCTCAAGGTGGTGCGAGCCATGTCCGGCAGTTTGTCCTGGGTGATGGTGAAGCGCGGTTGTTCGCCCGCGGTATTGAAAGCGCCCTGGTCCCGGGCGCGTTTCCACAGCTGCTGCCATTGGCTGCTGCCGGCGGTGCTCCCCAGGGTGGCGGCGTAGGCCTTCAGGGTTTCGGCCGGGGTGCTGGTGGTGTCCAGGGCGTGGGCGGCGCTGGCCAACAGGCTCAGGCCGATGATCAGTGAACGTAGAATCAACATGGGGCAACTCCTTTTGCAGGCCGCTAGGGCCCGACATGAACACAGGGAGGACCCCGGCGACAGGGCATCGCCGGGGGACAAGGCTCAGCGGGCGTCGAGGTAATCCCAACGCAGGCCTTCCTTGTTGTTTTTCGCCGTCAGCTCCTTGGCCACGGTGTTCTCGATGGCATTGACGTTGATGTTTTCCACTTCGAGGATGTTTTTGTCCGCCAGTTGCTTGCGGAACTCGGCCTTGTTGGTGAGGAACTGGCAGGCGTGCCCCAGTTCATGCATCAGCACCAGGGCCGGGGACAGGCGCTCGACCCGGTCACTGGCGAACAGCGCGAGGAATTTCTGGAAGTTGCTCAGGTCCGGCTGTTTGTATTTTTTCTCGATGGCGTACACCTGGGACTTGAGGTTCCACACCACGCGTCCGGCGGACGTGGTGGAGTTGGCGGCCGGAGGAATCCAGCGGTCGGTCTTGTCCGCTGCCGACGAGTTGGTGACTTCCACGATCAGCTCTTCCTTGACGGCGATCAGTTCGTCGATCAGGAAGTTGGCCAGGTCGGATTGGCGCAGATAGCGGCAGGCATCGTCGAAACGCTTCTGGGCGACGGCCTGGTCCAGGGTCGTGGTGGTAACGGTGATGGTCATGACTGACTCCTTTGAGGAAATGCCCGTCAATGGGCAGGAGTCATGGTTTCAAGGGCGGTGAGCGGGTATCAGCGGGAAAGGATTCAAGGGGTGGCGTTCAAGGG
>NZ_JAFGYX010000031.1:0-61711 GCF_017491625.1 Pseudomonas sp. 50_B | reverse complement strand
CTGGGGCACCGAGGAAATCCCCAGCACCGTCGACGGCCCGAGAATGCTGGCCCAACCCAGGCCCATGATGACGAAGGCGCCCAGCAGATACGCCAGCGACGTCTGGCGGTCGAACCCGGCCTGCAACAGCGCCGACAGCACGAACAGCAGCAGCCCGGTCTTGATCAACAGCGCCGGCCCCTTGCGGTCCACCAGCCGTCCCACCAGCGGCGACAGCAACGCCACCCCCAAGGTGGTGGGCAGTAACAGCAGGCCGCTGGCCTGCACCGACTCGCCACGGATCTGCGCCAGGTACAGCGGCATGACGAAGAACGCCACACAATAGAACAGCGCCAGGCCGAAACTGGCCGCGACCCCGGCGACAAAGCGCCGGTTGGCGAACAGCTTGAGGTCGATGATCGGCGCCGCCACCCGTTTCTCCACCGCCAGGAACGCCACCAGAGCCAGCAGCGCCAAGGCGATCAGGCTCAGGGTCAGGCGTGAACCCCAGCCCCAGGCTCCGCCCTGGACGATCACCAGCACCAGGCTCGGCAAGCCGATCAGCAACAGCAAGGCGCCCCAGCCATCCAGCCGCGCACCGGCCTCGGCCGAGCGCGATTCCTTCACGCTGAAACTGCAGATGCCCAGACTCAGCAGCACGAAAGGCACGTTGATCAGGAAGATCCACTGCCAGCCAAAACCACTGGTGATCAGCCCGCCCAGCACCGGCCCGACAGCCAGCCCCACGCCGTTGACCCCGAACAGCACGCCAAAGGCCTTGCCCTGTTCGGCGCTGTCGAAGGTGCTGGAGACAATCGCCCCGGAGGCGGTGTAGAGCACCGCGCAGGCCAGCCCCTGGATCACCCGCGCGCCGATCAGGGTGTCGATCTGCGTCGCCAGTCCGGCCGCCAGGGACGCCAGGCCGAACACGCTCAGGCCGATGAACAGCACCCGCTTGCGTCCATGCAGGTCGGCCAGGCGCCCCACCAGCACCATGAAACTCGACAGCGTCAGGATGAAGCCGTTGATCACCCACTGCAGGCTGTCCACCGAAGCCCCGAGATCGGCCTGCAGCGCCGGTAGCGCAGTGTTGACGATGGTGAAATCCACACAGCCGAGAAAACTGGCGATGCTCACACCGAGCAATGCCCACCACTTGCGTTGCTGTTGCGCAAAAACGCTCATGGAAACTCCTTGTCAGTCAAAAAAAACCGCTCTGCAGGCGCCCGCTTGCCGGCGAACAGGCCCTTGAGTCCTGCATCGCTGGCAAGCCAGCTCCTGCATTGATCGCGGTGGGTCAGATGGCGATGGCGCCGCTGGTCCAGTTGGGGTGAATGGCGCCGGGCAAGGTGAACGGAATCGGAATCCCGCGCTTCTTGAACTTCAGCGGCAGCCAGCGCACCCGGTCCGGGCTGTGGGGTTCGATCAGCAGCTCGCGGCTGGTGGCCATGGCGCTGGTCATCTGCTGCGGATAGAGCACGTAGTGGTAACCCTCGTCGGCCCACAGCGGCAGGATGATCGGGATTTCCTCAAGGATGTATTCCCGGCACTGGGCCGCCGCCCGTTCGATGTCTGCCTGTTCATCCCGCAGGCGCAGGCGCTCGGTGAACACGTTGATGGTGCTGTCGATGGCCTGGCGCAATTCCTCGCGCTGCTGATAGATCTGGTCCAGTTGCTGGCGCAACTCGGCGTAACGGTCGCTGGCCAGTTCCTGGTTCCAGCGGGTGATGTGGTACGGCACCCGCAGGCCATCGAGGATGCTCTGGTTGCGCGCCAGCCAGGCATCGCCGTCGCGGATCGACGCCGACAGCGCCTCGCCGGGGGATTTGCCGTGCTTGTTGTGGCGTTGCAGGGTGTCGGCGACCACCACCTTGACGTGGCTGAAGCCGGACTGGTTGATCAGGTGGATGGTGGACCGCAGCTTCTGGTCCTCGTGATATTCCTGGCCGACGCTGACCGCCAGGACCACGCGCTTGCCGTCGAATTCGTGCTCCTCGCCGCCCTTGTTGAAGTAGGCCTTGAGGTTGATTTCCTGCACCTTGCTCATGAGTTCAGCTCCAGTAGGCCAAAGGCTGGTGTTCGCCGTAGTAACCGATAAAGACCCCGAGGGTGACCCGGGTGCTGCTGGCCGAAGGGCGTACCGCGTGGATCAGCCGTGGGTTGAGCAGGATCAGGTCGCCGGGCTCGGGCTTGACCACGAAGTCCGGCGGCGGCAGCAGGTGGCGCTCGATGCCGTAGGCCCGCTCGCCCTTGAGGCGGTTGTATTCCTCCTCGTCCGGCTCGATGCCCCAGATCTCCAGCTCTCCGCCGTCCTCGGGGATTTCCAGGTAAATGTTGGTGGACAGTTGGGTCAGCAGTGGCGGGCTGTGGCCCTCCGGCGCGTTGCGTTCGAGCTTGTCGGTGTGGGGCGTGAGATCGACCCCCGAACCCTGGAAGCGGGCGATGCCGACAAAGCACTTCTGCCCGTCCACCTGCAGCAGGTGCGCGCCCTGGGGCCAGACCTCATCCAGCAAAAGGCGCAGCTCGTCGATGGGCGAGGCCAGGGGCCGGAACAGGTTGCGGATCTTGCGGATGTTGGGCAGGGCCAGGGCGTGGTATTCGGCCCGGCTCTGCTCGTCCTGAATCTCGATATAGGCCTTGCCGACGCGGACGAACTCCTGCTGCTGGCTGAAAGCGCTGCGCAGCTCCTGCTGGTACAGATGATCCCGCGCCACCTGCAAGGTGTCCGGCGGACAGAAACCTTTGAGTTGGACGCCATAAGAGCGTTTTTCAACGACATCGAGGATATGCCGCGCTTCAAGTTTATCGGCCGTAGTGACTGTGAACATGCAAGCTCCCTTAATTCCCTGGAAGTAGCGACGAAGTTATGGTTTTGCAGAAGGTAATAATTTGTTTCAAGGCCACCTTAGGCAGTTACGAAAGCCTTGTGAAATATCCTTTACCTCTAATCTCCAAACTTAAAAATGTATCGAAAAACAAGCAAATAGCGGCCGTTATCGGCACTTTCACAAGTACCGACAGAGGATTATTAAATTCGCTGATAGTTAACTTAAAAGAAGGACATCATTGTTTTTTATTTATTCAACACCTCCCGAGCTTAATTAATAAAATTGCCATCACTTCATTCAACTTCATTGAATGAAGCATCCATGTAAGCCGCCGCATCGAACGACTGGTGGATGATGCCTTCTTCACGGTACAGATCGGCGGTGTGCTGCACGTCCTCGACCACGGCCGGGCCCACGGCGATGCGCCGGGGCAGCGAGTAGCGACTGGAGCGTTCATGTACCTCCAACGGCAGGCCGCTGTAACCGGCCTGGATCTTTGAAAACTCGTGCTGGTGCTGGTTGGCCCAGGCATAGGCACGGTCCAGGCGCCGGAGGAAATCAGCGATCTGCCGTGGTTTTTCACGAATCGCCTGGTCATTGGCCACCAGCAGCATGTGCCCGGCAAACAGCCCCTTGCCACTGACCAGGACCCGGGTTCCACCTTCCATCTGCACCATGCTGGTATAGGGGTCCCAGGTCGACCAGGCGTCGGCCTGACCGTTGCTCAGCAAACTGCGGGACTCGGCCGGCTGGAGAAAGATGAACTGCGCATCCGCGCCGTGCAGGCCCACCGAACGCAGCGCCGCCAGGGCCAGGAAATGGCCGATGGAACCGCGAGTGGTGGTGATGCGCCGGCCCTTGAGGTCGGCGGCATCCCGTAGCGGCGAGTCATCCTTGACCACAATCGCCACCGCCGTGGGCGTGACCTTGAGCTTGATCACCCCCACGGTCTTGATCGGCGCCCCGGCGGCCGCGGCGAACACGAACGGCGCATCCCCCAGGCTGCCGATGTCCACCGCCCCCGCGGCCAGGGCCTCGGCGGTGGGTGCGGCAGCGGCAAAGGAGGCGAACTCGATGGGGTATGGCACCTGCTCCAGTTCGCCGGCGGCCTGTAGCAGGATCTTCAGCGACTGCTTCTGGCTGGACACCCGCAGCGCCGGCTGCGCCAGGGCATGGCTGGCGAACAGAAGCAGCGCCAGGATCGCCAGCCGCCGTCTGCTGCACAGCCGATCGCAGCCTGCGGCAGCGGCTACAGGGTGTTCGTTCGCCTGCTTGATCATCGATCAGAACGCCAGGCTGACGCGGCTGTAGTAATAGCCACCGCCCAGGCCATAGGGCGAGAACATCCCGTATTCATAAGTCCCCGCCCAGGCCTTGAGGCCGATCTTGTCCGGGTACACGTCGAACAGGTTGTTGGCCCCCACAGCCACGGTGAGGTTCTGGGTCACGTCGTAGGCCACGTCCAGGTCGGTGATCCACTTGGCGCTGTAGGTACGGTCGTTGGCCGGGATGTTCGAGCCTTCGGTGTACTCGCCAAAGCGGGTCAGCTGCAGGTTGGTGGTCCAGTCGCCGACCTTGTAGTTGGTGGAGAGGATCCACTTGTCCTTGGGTGTGGATTTAGTCAGGTCGATCTGCTGCTGGCGGTCGAACAGCACATAGCCGGCCCCCAGGCGTGACAGCGCCGCCGGGGTGTCCGCCAGGTCGCGGATGGTGGTCTTGTTGTGGTTGTAGGCGACGCTCCACTTGGCCGTGCCGTACTCGCCGAACGACTGGCTGTAGTCCGCCACCAGGTCGACGCCCTTGGTCCGGGTGTCGGCGGCGTTGGTGTAGTACTGCCCGGCGAGGTTCGGCGACAGGCCGTTCTCCACCAGGATCTGCGACACCGCCGGGCCCTTGAGGATGCCGGTCTGGAGGATGCGCTTGTCGATGTCGATCAGGTAGAAGTCAGCGGTCAGGCGCAGCCGTTCGGTAGGCTCGGCGGTGAAGCCCAGGCTGTAGTTGCGCGAGGTTTCCGGCTCCAGGTCCTTGGCCCCCAGGGCGATGGCTTCCGGCGAGTTGGGGCGCATCTGCTTGGTGCGCACCGAGCTGGTGGTGCCGCCCGCGCCGAACTGGGTCACGGTGCTGGTGGTGGAGAACACGCTCTGGGCCAGGGACGGCGCGCGGAAGCCGTTGCTTACCGCCGCCCGCACCGCGTAGCCGGGGAGGAACTCGTAGCGCGTGGTCAGCTTGCCGCTGGTGGTATCGCCCACCCCGAGGTTGTACTTCTCATAGCGCGCCGCCGCGCCGACGTACCAGTTGGGGGTGATGTTCAGGCCGAAATCCACATAGGCGGCTTCACTGTGGCGCTTGAGGCTGTAAGCGTCTTCCGGCGTGGTGCCATTGACCGAAAACAGCCCCGGGTCCGGTACCACGCCGGCAAAGGGACCGGTGGCCGGGACGTAGCTGCCCTGGTTGTAGGAGTTGGGTTCGCCCTCCTCCAGGGCGTATTTCTCCCAGCGGTATTCCACGCCGAAGGAGGTTTCCAGCGGGCTGCTCCAGCCGATGTCCAGGGCTCGGGAGAAGTCCAGGTTGTTGGTCCACTGGTCAAACACCAGATTGCCCAGGTGGAAGTCGTGCTGGCCGTAAGGACCGTTGGAAATGTTCAGGTTGTTGGCGGTGTCCAGCACCCCGCGATCCTTGCCATAGGTGCTGGACAGGTCCCAGTCCCAGCCGCCCAGCAGGCCCTTGGCCCCGCCGGCGACCTGGAAGTCGGTCTCGCGGATCTCCCGCCGCGCCTGGCCGCCATTGGGATATGGCGCGTTGGGTACTCCCGCCAGGCTGGTGATGTCGGTGGGTTTGCGATGGCCCAGGTTCTTGTTGCTGTTGCGGTAGCTCAGGGTCGAGAACGAATACAGCTTGAGGTCGTCGGCCAGAGGCAGCTCGGCGTTGTAGGCCAGGCTGGTGGTGCGGTCGCGACCCAGGCCGTATTCGGTGCCCCAGCCCTGGCGATTGCTTTCTCGCGGGTCCGGCGAGCCGTCGGGCTGATTGAAGTACAGCTGGCCGCTGGCGGCGCTGGAACGCTCGTAGGGTTCCTGGAGCTTGGCGTCCCAGGACAGGTTGATGAAGCCGCCGTCCTCCCCCAGCTTGTTGCCCCAGTTGAAGGCCTCGTGGCCGGTGGTGCCATCGCCGTCGTAGTACTGGCCCAGGGTGGTGTCCGAGGTCAGGCCCTCGGCGTTGCGCTTGAGGATGATGTTGATCACCCCGGCGATGGCGTCGGAGCCGTATTGCGCGGCGGCGCCGTCGCGCAGCACTTCGATGCGTTCGATGGCGGCCGTGGGAATCAGGTCCAGGTCCACCGGCACCGAGGCGTTGCCGACTCGGGCCCCGTTGTTGATCAGCGCCGAGTTGTGCCGACGCTTGCCGTTGATCAGCACCAGCACCTGATCACCGCCCAGGCCACGCATGCTCACCCCACGCACCAGGAACGCCGTGCCACCGCCGTTGATGGTGGGCACGTTGAACGACGGCAAGAGGCGCCCGAGCATTTCTTTCAGGCCGTTCTGGCCGATGCTGCGCAGCTGTTCGCTGTCGATCACATCGATCGGCGCCGGGCTGTTGGTGACGGTACGTTGCTGGCTGCCGCGCACGCCGGTGACCACTACGGTGCTGAGGGTTTCATCGGCGGCCAGCAGCTCCACCGGGGTTGCCAGGCTCAGCAGGCCAAGGCTCAGGGGCGCGGCGCCGCGAACGATTTTATGCAAGGAAATACTCATGACTTCAGATCCTTTGACAGGCGCCTCAGCGCGCTCGGGCGGCGACGGTTTCGACTTCGATCAAGGCGCCGGGCAGTACCAGCCCCGCCACTTGCACCGTGGTCCGGGCCGGTTTGAGCGGCTGTTTCTCGGTGCCGAAGAACTCGCGAAAGGCCACTTGCAGGCCGTCGAAATCCAGCTTGCCGCCCAGGGCCGGGTCGCCCACCAGGTAGATCCGCAGTTGCACCACATCCCCCAGGGTCAAGCCCTGGCTAGCAAGAATGGTTTCCACCTTGCGCAGCACCACCCGGGCCTGGGCCTCAGTGTTACCGGCAGCGTGGATCTGTTCCTTGGGCGCCTTGGGGTCCACCGGGTCCGGCAGCAGGCCGGAGAGGTAGGTCAGCTCGCTGTTGGCGGGCAAGGTCACCGATTGCAGGATCGGTGAATGGGGATAGGTGGACGGCACGCGCTGGATTCCCGCAGCCCAGCTGCTGCTGGCGGCGCACAACAGGCCCAGCCCTACGACGGTGTTTTTCAAAGACATGCAAAGACGCTCCAAGGTTGTGTTTGCCAGCCTCGGAGGTCCGCTACCCGGCAATGGGTGACTGCTGTTTTATGAGTGCTCGGCTTTTTCAGGCCGTTTGCTGTAGCGACGAGCCTTGCGCCCGTTGAAAAAGTTGCCGTACCACCCGCCGCGCGGCACCGGCAGCGGCTTCCTGCCAGATGCCCACGCCGCTGTGGGCCAGGCCGTCGCTGGTCAGGTAGACCCGCCCCTGGGGCTGGTTGAGCAGGCTGTAGTCCGGCTCGGCCACTTCATGACTGATCCACGGGCCGAAGTTGTAGGGGATCTTGCCCCAGGCAATCACCAGCGGCTTGCGCAGTTCATGGCTGTGGCCGGGGTGCAGCAGCTCCACCGCCTGACGGGAAATCTCGATCTGCTGGGCCAGGGTTTTCTCCCCGAACTTGCGCGCGGTTTCACCGTTGTTGTAGGCCGCCACCAGCACCCCCTCGGCCTGGTTGAACCCGCCGCTGGGGTACCACAGCCCGGAGGCTTCCTGATTGATGAACGACAGCCCGCCGTAGATCTGATACTGGCTTTCCCAGAAGCGCCGCGACTGCCAGGCCACCTTGTTGGCGTAGCCGAACTGCACCGCAGCAATAGCCTCGCGTACCGGTGCGCTGAAGTTGTTCTGCACCTTGGCCAACAGCGGCAGGGGCAAGGAACTGATCACGTAGTCGGCCTTAAGGCTCTGGGTGCGGCCGCTGCGGCGATCCAGGTAGACCACCTCGACACCGTCGGCCCGGTTGGTGATGGCGCGCACCTCGCTGTGCAGCCGCAACTGCCCTTGCAGGCGCCGGGCAAAGGCCTGGGGAATGCGGTCCATGCCACCCACGGGCTGGAACATGGTGGGCGAGAATTCCGGGTATTCATCGATCATCAGCGCCGTGGTCAGCGCCGGGTTGAGCAAGGTCTGCAACGGCAGCGGATCGTTCTTCTGCGCCAGTTGGTCACCGGCGCCGGGCCAGACCTTGTAGCCGGAGCGGGCCGATCCCAGGTATTCCAGCTTGTCCGAGAGATCGCCCCAGGTTTTCAGGAAGCTCAGCAGGTTGCTGCGATCAGCCGCCGTCAACTCCTGGTCCAGGGCATGCCGATTGACCGCCTTGGCCAGCAACTCGGAAAAATGCCCGCGGCTGTCATTGACCGCCTGGCGGATCTGCAGGGCCGGCTGGTTCAGGTCCGGACGCACCAGGGCATTACGGCTGGTGTTGACCAGCACTTCCAGCTCCACCCCCAGCTCGCGGCAGTAGCCGAGCATCAGTTGATGGTGACTGGGCAAGCGACCGGCCCCGGCATTCAGATAGAACCCGTCGTCGAACTCGGCGACCTGCACACTGCCGTCGCTGTACTCCACCCGATCGCCGCCCCGCACCGTCCAGTTGCGCCCGCCGACCCGGTCCCGGGCTTCCAGCAGCGTCACCTTGAACCCGGCCTTGTTCAGTTCATAGGCACTGACCAGGCCACCGATCCCGGCGCCGATCACCACCACCGAAGCGCCCTTGCCCACGGCGGCTGTGGGCAGCGACGCATAGTTCTCCTCGAAGGCCTCGGCGTTGCCCGGCCCGCCGAACAGGCCCATGACCGCACTCGCCGCCTGGACCCCGCCGACAGCGGCGATACGGGCGATCAATTGTCTTCTGGTCAGTGGCATGCCAGCGCTCCCTGCTGCGAATGGATAGTGCGTTCGGTTATAGCCCGTGGACTTATGCAGTCACTTGGGTCTATGGGAAGCCATCCTAGGGGCGCTCATTTAATAAGAGAAATACATTTTAAGCATATGCAAATATTACTTTGTTTCATATTCAAGCCGGAAGATTCTGCGCCCCGCGCATAGCCCGAAAAGCGAAACCCTCCCCCCCTTCCGCGGTAGGAGCTGGCTTGCCAGCGAAGACCATCTCCAGCACCCCGCAAACCTCAGGGCCCCTTCGCCGGCAAGCCGGCTCCTACGACAAGGGGTAGCCCCCAGCTTTTCTGCAGGAGCTGGCTTGCCAGCGAAAGCCTTCTCCAGCCCCCCTCAAACCTCAAGGCCCATTCGCCGGCAAGCTGGCTCCTGCCCGTTGGGCGGCGTCGAGCACCCGCAGCAGATTCCCACCCCAGATCTTCGCCAGATCCGCTTCGCTGTAACCCGCCGCCAGCAGGCGTTCGGTGATTCGCGCCAGCTGCGTCACATCCTCCAGCCCCTGCACCCCGCCACCGCCATCCCAGTCGGCACCGATGCCCACATGGTCCGGCCCCACCACGTCCAGGATGTGCAGCAGGTGGCGCATGTAGTCGTCCAGGCTGGCCCTGGGCTGCGGGTAACGCGCCTCGACCTGACGAATGCGCTCGGCCAGGTCCGCCACCTGCCCGGGGCTCAGGCTCGCCGCCAGGCGAAACTCGCGGTACAGCGGCCCCAGGGCCTTGTCGCGCTCGGGGTTGGGCGCGTGGTTGATCAGGTCGCTGGGAAAGCTGTTGACCTGCACCACTCCGCCCCTGGCCGCCAGCTGGCGCAGGCGCCGGTCATCCAGGTTGCGCGGATGGGCGGTGATCGCCCGGCTGCTGGAATGCGAGGCAATGATCGGCGCCGTGGACAGGGCCAGGACCTGGTCGAATACCTGGTCCGAGGCATGGGACACGTCCAGCAGGATGCCCAGGCGATTGGCCTCGGCCACCAGTTCGCGCCCCGCCGGGCTAAGGCCGTGCCACTGCGGTAGGGCGGTGGCGGAGTCGGCGAAATCGTTGTTGGCCGAGTGCACCAGGCCGAGCATGCGCAGGCCCTGGCGATGGTAAGTGAGCAAGCGCCCGGGATCGGCGGCCAGGGGCTCGGCGTTTTCCATGCTGATGAACACCACGCGCTGGCCACGGGCGATGATCGCCGGTACATCGGCAGCGCTCAAGGCCAGGGCGAAGTCCTCGGGGTGGGCGGCGATCAGGTCGCGAATCCGCGTGAGCACCGCCAGACCATGCTCGCTGGCCAGGGTCCGGCCTTCGGCATTGAGCGGGCCCTGGGGGGTGAAGATGGCCCAGAAGCCGCCGTCCAGCCCGCCCTCTTTCATCCGTGGCAGATCGACCTGGGACAGGTCGTCCCGGTAGGCATGGCGCTGGGTGATGTCCCAGCCGGGGCGGGCCAGTTGCATCGGGGTATCGAGGTGGCTGTCGAGCACCGTCAGGCGCTGGTGCAAGGATTGCACCGGGCTGGCGGCCAGCGCCCAGGGGCTGACCAGCGCCAGGCACAGCAAGGTTCGAGAAAACATCGGGCCTCCTGGCCAATCAAAGAAATCGCCCCATCGGACCGTAGGAGCTGGCTTGCCAGCGAAGGCGGCCCCGAGATCCTTGCAAGGCTCAAGGGCCCGTTCGCCGGCAAGCCGGCTGCTACAAGGGGTCAGGACCAGTGGAAGCTGCGGTCCCACAGCCCGGAAACATCCAGCTGCTGGGGCAGGACGCCGGCTTCGAAGAACAGGTCGGCCACGTCCTGCTGGGATTTCACCGCCGCGTCGTCCACCGGTTGCAACAGTCGTGGGCCGCTTTGGGCGCGGTATTGGGCCAGGAACACTTCCCGGGGCATGCCAAGAATCTTGGCGCTCTTGGTGGCCCATTCTTCGGGATGGCTGGCGATCCATTGCCAGGCGCGGTACTCGCGCAGGATGTAGTCGGTGATCGCCGCGTGCTTGAGCGGGTCGGCAATGCTGTTCTGGTTGGCGGCGATCACGTAGTTGCCGGACAGGTAGCCCTGGCCGGTCTTCAGCACCCGGGCCCCGGCCCGCAGTTCCGCCAGCTGGATGAAGTAGCCGAAGCTGACCCAGGCATCCAGGGCGCCGTTCTGGAAGGCGGCGAAACCGTCTTGCGGGGTCAGCGCCATGGGCACGATATCGGCAAAGCCCAGGCCCTGTTCCTTCAGTGCCTTGAGCAGAAAGTAGTGCGAGCTGGTGGAGCGGATGTAGCCGATGCGCTTGCCCTTGAGCTCGGCCACCGACTGCACCGCAGAGCCCTTGGGCACGATGAAGGCCTGGTTGTTGACGTCGCCGGTGAGCACCGCGATCAGTTTCACCGGGGCGTGGTTCTTGATGCCGAAGATCGGCGGGATCTCGCTCATCGGCGAGATGTCCAGGGTGCCGCTGACCAGGGCCTCGAAGCTCAGGTTGCCGCCGGTGAACTCGGCGTACCTGACCTTGTAGGGCGGCGGCTCGATGCCCGCCTCGGCGAAGAAGCTCGGCGCCGCGCCCTTGTAGGTGGCGACATTCAGGGTAACCCCGGATAGATCCACGGCGGCCCCCAGGCCCAGGCGCGGCAAGGCGGCGGCCAGACCGGCCAGGGCCGAGAGTTGGAGAAAGTGACGACGCTGCATGGGCAAGGGTCCTTAATCGAGAAAATCCGGTTCTTCGCGCACGATCCGCTCGCGGTAAGGCTGGAAGCTGAACCAGCCGCCGAACTCGGTGCCGACCTGGCGCGCGGTGTGGCGCGCCACCTCGTGGGGAATGAGTCGCGGGGTACCGGCGGCTTCCGCCAGCAGCTGGGTCTGGGCGGCGTTGTCCATGGCGATGAAGCGCCACACCGCCGCCTCGACGGTTTCGCCCACGGTCAGCAGGCCATGGTTCTGCAGGATCAGCGCCTTGTGCCCTTGCAGCGCGGCGGCGATCCGCGCGCCTTCGCTGGCCTCCAGCACCACCCCGGAGAAGTTGTCGAACAGCCCGTGCTTCTCGTAAAAGGCGCAGGCGTCCTGGGTCAGCGGGTCCAGCAGGCGGCCCAGGCTCGACCAGGCCTTGCCGTGCAACGAATGGGCATGGGCCGCGGCCACCACTTCGGGATGGGCTTCGTGCAAGGCGGCATGAATGGCGAACGCGGCGAGGTTCAGGGCGCCCTCGCCTTCGATCACCGCGCCTTCGGGGTTGACCAGCAGCAGGTCCGACACCCGCACATGGCCGAAATACACCCCCACCGGGTTGACCCAGAAATGGTCCGGGCGCCCCGGGTCGCGCACGGTGATATGCCCGGCGCCCCCCATGTCGAAGCCCAGCCGGGCGAACACCCGAAAGGCCGCGGCCAGGCTTTGCTTGCGCTGCCGGCGCTCCAGCTCGACCGTGGCCTGCTGGGGCGGGTGCTCCCAGCGAAACACCGTATGGCCATCGCGGGGCAAGTCATACACCGCGGGACGAAAATGTGCGGTCATGTCCGCTCTCCTTGAAGTGGTCATCGATACCCTGCGCGCAAAGGCCCGCAGGACCTTGCTTGGCGATCTCCCGCCAAACCTGCAGCAACCTTGAGAACCTCGCGTCCCTTCGGGCCGTTCGCAGCCTGCGGCAGCGGCTACACCTATCCCGGCCCGACATGGGCCCTGTAGCCGCTGCCGAGCCTGCGAGGCTGCGCAAAGGCCCGCAGGGCCTTGCTTGGCAATCGCCCGCCGAACCTTCAGCGACCTCAAGCCCCCTGCGTCTCCTGCGGATCCGTGCGCAGCCTGCGGCAGCGGCTACACGAAGCGCTGCAGGCCAAGGCTGGAACCGTGTGTTAGTAGCCACGCTGGATCTCCACCGGGTTTTCCAGGGGTAAACCATCACTCCAGCGCTGCAGATTGCGCCCCAGCAAGCGGGCGATATTCAGGTAGACCCGTGGCGAATGGGCCGAGGTGTGGGGCGACAGGCGAATCCGCGGGTGGCGATAAAACGCGTGGCCCGCGGGCAGCGGCTCGGGGTCGGCCACATCCAGGCTGGCCAGGCCGATGCGCCCCGTCTCCAGGGCCTGCAACAGCGCCGGCTGATCGATCAGCGCACCGCGAGCGATATTGATCAGGTGCAGCCCCGGCTTGGCCGACGCCAGGACATCGGCATCGATGATGCGCCGGGTGTGCTCGGTCAGGGGCACCGCCAGCAGCAAGTGATCGGCCCGGGCGAACAGTTGATGCAGGTCGGCCACCGGTTGAACCCCGAGCACCTCGAAAGGCTGCGCCGAACGGCGCAGGGCCAGCACCTGCATGCCCAGGGCCTGGGCCTTGGGCGCCAGTTCGCGGGCGATGCTGCCAAAGCCGAACAGCCCCAGGGTACTGCCGGCCACCGAGGCCAGCGGCCGTTGCTGCCAGTGTTCGGCGCGCTCGATCCACACCTGGGGCAGTTGCTTGGCGGCGGCGAAGATCGCCGCCAGGGCAAACTCGGCAATGCTCTCGGCGGTGCTGCCCCGGGCGCTGGCCACCGGCAGATCCTGGAACAGCCAGCGGGGAAAGTAGTCCAGGCCCGAGGTCACCAATTGCACGAAGCGCAGGCCGAAGGGCCAGCCCGCAGGCGGCTCTGGAGCATCACGAAAATCGGCATGGGGCGCCGCCAGCAGCACCTGAACATCCCCGGGCAGATCACTGGGCAGCCCTCGGGGCAGGCTCAGCACCTCGACGCCTGGCAGCGACTGGCGCAGTTGCTGGTTGAAGCCCTCGTCGAGCTGGCTGGCAATGCGCGTCACACCTGGGCTCCCCGGCTGGGCAAGGCAAAGGCGGCGCGGCCCACGGCGCCAAGGATCGCGTCGTTCTGCGGCGTGTGAATCCGGCTGCACAGCACATCACGGTAATGCCGCTCGATGGGGTTGCCCCGGGCCAGCCCGGGATTACCGATGGCCTCGATGCCCAGCTCCACGGCGCTGATGGCGTTACTGGTCACCAGGTACTTGATCTGGGGCGCCTCGCCCGGGGCGATCCGCCCTTCGGCGGCGGCATCGAGCAGCACCCGATTATTGAACAGCAAGGCATCGATGCGCCCGATCAGCTCCTGGAAACGCGGCAGGCTCGACAGCGGCGAGCCAAGGTTGGCCGGGACGCGCTGGGCCAGCCAGCCCAGCAGCCAGTCGCGGGCGGCCCGGGCCACGCCGTCATAGATCGCCGACAGCAGCACCGCCAGCCAGAGCACACCCTTGCTGTCCAGTTCGGAAGGACGAGGAACGTTGGCCGGCTGGATGTCCACCGCGTGCTCCAGGGGCACGAAGACGTCGTCGAAGATCACGTCGTGGCTGCCGGTGGCGCGCATGCCCAGGTGGTCCCAGGTTTCCTCGACGCGGATGCCGGGGCTGTCGCGGTGCACCAGCCAGGTGCCCACCTGCGGCTCGGCATCGTCGCTGCGGGCCCAGACCGCCAGCCAGGTCAGCCCGGGAATGCCGGTGGAGTAGATCTTGCGCCCGTTGAGCCGCCAGCCACCTTCGACCCGCTGCGCCAGGGTCGCGGGCAAACCGCCCCGGGCCGGGGTGCCGAGGTCCGGCTCGACCCGCAGCGCATTGATCAGGGCACCCTCTTGCACCGCCTCGCGCGCCACGCGCTGGCGCAGGTGCAGGGGCCAGGCGCTGTTCTGTTGCAGGCGGGTGTGCTGCAGGTACTGCATCACCAGCACCAGCGCGGTGGACGGTTCGCCCCGGGCCACGGCGCCGATCACCCGCCGCGCCTGGGCCAGGGTCGCCTCGCTTCCGCCCAGGGCCCGGGGCACGGTCAGGGCCAGCAGGCCATGCTCGTGCAGGCGCTGCAGGTTGGCGTGGGGAAACTCGCTGTGGCGATCGTAATGGGCCGCACTGGCGGCGAACTCCTCGCTCAACTGCTGCAGCAGGTCGGCGAACTCGCTGGAGTCCGGATCAGGGACGGGACGGGACACGGACGAAGACGGTTGCACGCTGGAAAGGCTCATCGGCTGGCAGTCCTGCTCAAGGGGTGGGAGATGTCGACGGCCGGCTCGGCCTCGGTTTCCACGCCCAGCAGTTGCAGCAACCGCGCACGCAGCGGCTGGAACCCCGGGGCGGACACCTGACGCGGACGCGGCAGGCGAATCGGCAGTTGTTCGGCGATTTGCCCGTTGGCCAGCACCAGCACTCGGTCGGCCAGCAGCAGCGCCTCGTCGACATCGTGGGTCACCAGCAGCACCGCCGGGGTGTGCGCCCGCCACAGGCGGATGATCAGTTGATGCATGCGAATCCGGGTCAGGGCGTCGAGGGCGGCGAAGGGTTCATCCAGCAGCAACAGCTGCGGTTCGCGCACCAGGGCCCGGGCCAGGGCCACGCGCTGGGCTTCGCCGCCGGACAGGGTGCCGGGCCAGGCGCCCAACCGATGGGCCAGCCCGACCTCGCCCAGCGCCGCCTCGGCCCGCTCGCGGACCCCAGCCCCACGCACGCCCAGGGCAACGTTGCGCCACACGCGCTTCCAGGGCATCAGCCGTGGCTCCTGGAACACCGCGGCCATGGCCGAAGGCACCTGCAACCGGCCCTCATCGATGGGTTCCAGCCCGGCCAGGGCCCGCAGCAAGGTGGTCTTGCCCGATCCGCTGCTGCCCAGCAGGGCGACGAACTCCCCCGGAGCGATGTTCAGGTCCAGGCTGTCGAGTACCGCCTGCCCGGCAAAACGTCGGGTCACCCCACGGCATTCGACGGCGGCGCGCACGGGGCCCGGCTGGGGCAATGACACAGTCATGGTCAGTTCCTGATAAAGGTCGGGCGCCAGGCCAGGGCGCAACGTTCGAGGCCGCGCACCAGCCCGTCGATGCCCAGGCCGAGCACGCTGTAGACCAGGAGGCAGATGACGATCACATCGGTGCGCATGAAGTCCCGGGCGTCATTGACCAGGTAGCCGATGCCGGCGCTGGCGTTGATCTGCTCCACCACCACCAGCCCCAGCCAACTGATGCCGAAGGCGTAGCGCAGGCCGACGAAGAACGCCGGCAAGGCCCCGGGCAGGATCACGTGGACGATCAGTTCCCAGCGCTTGAGGCCGAGCAGGGTCGCCGCCTCCAGCAGCTTGGGGTCCAGGCTGCGGATGCCGGAAAACAGCGTCAGGTAGATGGGAAAGGTGGTGCCCAGGGCAATCAGGGCGATCTTCGGCGTCTCGCCCACGCCGAACCAGAGAATGAACAGCGGCACGATGGCCAGGAACGGCAGGGTGCGCAGCATCTGCATCGGCGAGTCGATGGCGATCTCGCCGCGCCGCGACAGCCCCGCCAGCAGGGCCAGGACAGTGCCCAGGCTGACGCCGATGGCCAGGCCGCTGAGGGCGCGCTTGAGGGACACCCACAGATGCCCGCCCAGCTCGCCACTGCCGAGCATCTGCCACAGGGTGTCGCCGATGGTGCTGGGGGCGGCGATGATCCGCGCCGGCAACAGCCCGCTGCGGGAAGCCAGCTCCCAGAGCAGCAGCAACAACAGCGGGCTGATCAGGCGCAGCGACAGATTGCCGAGGAACTTCACTCCGGGGCGCTCGGTCCAGCGGGAATACAAGGAAAGCGGGGCTTGCGCAGGCATTTCAACATCCCTATTTCAGCGCGTTCGAGCCCCATGCTAACTACATAAAAAACGTCCGTGAAATTCGTTTTGGTTCTAACTTAATATACAAAAATTGCATTCAGCAAATAGATATATATGCAAACAAAGGATAAACCCGTAGACGTCGGCTTGCCGGCGAAAAGGCCGTTGAGCCTTGTGCCGCCCTTGCCAGCACCTTCGCTGGCAAGCCAGCTCCTACGCAGCCGGTTGGCGCCGCACCCGTGGCTAGCCGACGCGAGCGGCGACCATTTCGCCGAACAGACTCACCGGCTCCTGCAGGTTGCCGAGGAAGCGCGGGTGGATCAGCCACAGGTCGATCACCGGCTTGAAGTCGCTGACCGGGACGATCTCCAGCTTGTCCCGGTGGCTGCTGTTTTCCAGCAGCGGCAGCGGCACCAGACCGTAACCCAGGCCATTGGCGATCAGCCCCAGTTGCAGCTCGGTGCCGAAGGTTTCCAGGTTGATCTGCAAGGTCAGGCCCTGGGCGCTCAACGCTCGTTGCAGGCCGGCCCGGAAACCGCAGCCATCGGGATTCAACACCCAGCCGCGCTGGTAACAGTCGGCCAGCTTGCACGAGCGCTTGCGCACCTCGCCCTTGGCCGCCACCACCACCAGGTTCATGCTGCCCAGGGAGCTCCCCACCACCCCTTCGGGGAACACCTTGCCGGCGGGAAACAGCGCGGCCACCACGTCCAGCTCACCGTTCTCGACCTTGCTCAGCAGGTGGCTGCCCCAGCCGGTGGCCACCGAGGTCTGCAACTGTGGATAGAGGTTCTTCAACTGGCTCAGGGCATCCAGCAGCACCACGTCGCCAATGGTCTGCGGCACGCCAATGCGCAAGGCGCCGCTGGGGGCGCCGTCATTGGCCACCAGCTCGTTCAGGGCATCGATGCTGCGCAGCACTTCCAGGCACTGGCCGTAAACCCGCAAGCCCATGCTGGTGGGCTTGAGCGGCTTGGTGTTGCGGTCCAGCAACTCCACCCCCAGGGCTTCCTCGAAATTCTGCACCCGGCGGGTGATGGCCGGCTGGGTCAATTGCAGGGCATCGGCCGCTTGGCTGATGGTCTGGCAGCGGATCACCGCCACGAACGCGTTCAGATCATCTATCTTCATTCTTTTTTCGCATAATAAATGACTGGAAAAATGTTCGAGAAGAATAATACCTTTTAGCTCGCCCGTGTAGTTCGCGTCATTTGCCTTGTGTCCACGGAGGGAGCCCATGCCCCACAACGCCGCAACAGTCGCTATCGATACACCCAACTTCGCCCGCCTGCGGGACTTCATCGCCGCCCTGGCCGAGCTGCTGGACGGCCATCCCGACGAGGCCCGGATACTGGAGCACGGCGCCAACCTGCTGCAGCGCCTGGTGAGCCAGGACGACTGGCTGCCCGATGATTTCGCCCAGCCGGACCCACAGCGCTACCAGCAATTCCTGCTGCATGCCGACTCGCGCCAGCGCTTCTCCATCGTCAGCTTTGTCTGGGATCCGGGGCAGCGCACGCCGATCCACGATCACCGGGTCTGGGGGCTGATCGGCATGCTCCGCGGCGCCGAAGACTCCCAGGGGTTCGAACGCCTGGCGGACGGCCGCCTGCAACCTGCGGGGGCTCCGATTCGCCTGGTACCGGGGCAAGTGGAGGCGGTGTCGCCGCGCATTGGCGACATCCATCAGGTGAGCAACGCCTACGCCGACCAGGTGTCCATCAGCATCCATGTGTACGGCGCCAACATCGGCGCGGTACGACGGGCCGTGTACACCGCCGAAGGTCACGAGAAACCCTTTGTCTCCGGTTACTCCAACCGCTTGCTGCCTAACCTCTGGGACTTGTCGAAGGAGCCCCTGCAATGACCGATTTCCCTACCCGCAGCCCGGCGCAGATCCGTCAGGCCCTGCTCGAGCGCCAGGAACTGGCGCTGATCGATGTCCGCGAAGAGGCGCCCTTCGCCGAAGCCCACCCGCTGTTCGCGGCCAATATCCCGCTGTCGAAACTGGAGCTGGAGGTCTACGCGCGCATCCCCCGGCGCGACACCCCGATCACCCTCTATGACCAGGGCGAAGGGCTGGCCCAGCGCGCCGCGACCCGCCTGGGGCAACTGGGCTACCGCGACGTCGCCCTGCTCGAAGGCGGCCTGGAGGGCTGGCGCGCCGCCGGTGGCGAGTTGTTCAAGGACGTCAACGTCCCCAGCAAATCCTTTGGCGAACTGGTGGAAGCCGAACGTCATACCCCATCCCTGGCCGCCGAAGAACTCCAGGCGCTGCTCGACCAAGAGGCCGACCTGGTGGTACTGGATGCCCGGCGCTTCGACGAGTACCAGACCATGAGCATCCCCGGCAGCACCAGCGTGCCCGGCGCCGAACTGGTGCTGCGGGTGCGTGAGCTGGCCCCCGATCCACGCACCCGAGTGGTGGTCAACTGTGCCGGACGCACCCGCAGCATCATCGGCACACAGTCCCTGGTGAACGCCGGCATTCCCAATCCGGTGGCGGCGCTGCGCAACGGCACCATCGGCTGGACCCTGGCCGGACAGAAACTGGAGCACGGCCAGAACCGCCGGTTCAAGGCGGTGAATGAGGACCAGCGGGCGCAGGCGCAAACAGCAGCGCGGGCGGTCGCGGATCGGGCTGACGTGGCACGCATTGACCTCGCCCAATGGCGGCGCTGGCAAGCCGATCCCAAGCGCACCAGCTATCTGTTCGATGTACGCACTCCGGAGGAATTCGCCGCCGGACACCTGCCGGGAGCTCGCTCCACGCCCGGGGGACAACTGGTGCAGGAAACCGATCACTTCGCCAGCGTTCGCGGTGCGCGCCTGGTGCTGGTGGACAACGACGGCGTGCGCGCCAACATGAGCGCGTCCTGGCTGGCCCAGATGGGCTGGCAGGTGGCAGTACTCGACGGCCTGCGCGACAGCGACTTAAGCGTGCGCGGTCCCTGGCAGGCGCCGCTGCCGGATACCTCGCCGGCCGAAGAAATCAGCCCTCGGACCCTCGCCGCCTGGCTAGAGAAACCCGGCACCCTGGTCCTGGATTTCACCGCCAGCGCCAACTACGTGCAACGTCATATCCCCGGCGCCTGGTGGGCCCTGCCCAGCCAACTGCAGGAATCCCTGGCCCGGTTGCCCCAGCCCGAGCGGTTTGTCCTGACCTGCGGCAGCAGTCTGCTGGCGCGCTTTGTGGTGCCGCAATTGCAGGCCCTGACCCAGCGTCCGGTGTTTCTCCTGAGCGGTGGCACCGCGGCCTGGATCGACGCCGGCCTGCCCTTGGAGGAAAGCCGCCAGCAACTGGCCGCGCCACGGATCGACCGCTACCGCCGGCCCTATGAGGGCACCGACAACCCCAGGGAAGCCATGCAGGGTTACCTGGACTGGGAGTTTGGTCTGGTAGAACAACTGCGGCGCGACGGCACCCACGGTTTTTTCGTGATCTGAGCCTTAGTGGGGGCTTTCGCTGGCACGCCAGCTCCTACAGGCCTGCTTCCCCTTGTAGGAGCCGGCTTGCCGGCGAAGAGGGGTATTTCGGACGCGTAGGCGGTGCCGGTTGATCGTCAATCTGCTCAAGTGACAAATAGCAATAATTCTCGATATCATTCGCGACCTTGTGCTCACCGCGTCGTCAAGAAGGATATCCATGTCTCGCTCCAAGACCGACTCTGCGTCGGCGGACTCTGTTCGCGGGTTCTATGCGGACATCCTGCATTTCCTGCGTAAACGCACGGACAACGCCAGCGACGCGGCGGACATGACCCAGGACGTGTTCACCCAATGGCTCGATTACCGTGATCGGGCCCAGGTCGAGCAGCCCCGGGCCTTCCTGTTCCAGATGGCGCGCAATCTGTTGCGCGATCATTGGCGGCGCCAGCAAGTGCGCTCCAAGGTGCACCACGAGGCCCGCCACGAGGAAAATTTCGACAGCGAGCCCCTGGCCGACGAACAGCACGAGCCGCTGCCCGCCGCCCAGCGCCTGCAACGCCTGGAACAATTGAAAGAAGTCCTCGCTCAACTCTCGCCGCGCCGCCGCGAAGCCCTTATGCTGCACCGCTTCGAAGGGCTGAGCCAGGCGCAGATCGCCGAACGCATGGGGATTTCCGTGAGCATGGTGGAGAAACACATCGCCTTTGCCCTGCTGCACTGCAAGCAGCACCTACAACGAGAAAATGGCAAGGAGCAGCCTGAATGACCCGCTTTCCCGGCACTCACGACGACCTCGACAGCGAGCAGATCGATGCCCAGGCCGCCAGCTGGTTCGCCCGTAACCGCAATGATCCGGACCGTGCCACGCGCAAGGCCTTCGAGAGCTGGGTCAGTGAACCGGCCCATGCCCGGGCCTACGCCGAATTCGAGGAGCTGTGGGACGACCTGGCGCAGCTGCAACAACTGAGCCGCCCGGTGCCACTCCCCCGGCGCAAGGCGCCGCTCTGGCGCCCGGCCCTGGCAGTGGCCGCTGCTTTGCTGTGCGCGGTACTGGCGGCCAACCTGGGCACGCCCCAGGCCCCCTACCGGCAGCAGATCGCGGCCCAGGAACAGGGAGCGCGAGCCTTCAAGCTGCCGGACGGCAGCACTTTGTACGTCAATGCCAATACCCAGGTGAGCGTCGATTTCAGCGCCCATCAGCGCAACATCTGCTTGCAGGCGGGCCAGCTGTACCTGGAAGTCGCCGCCGACAAGGAGCGTCCGCTGTGGGTGCACAGTGGCGAGGCCAAGGTCCGGGTGGTGGGCACCGCTTTCGACGTGCGGCGCGGCCAGCGCCAACTGGTGGTCAGCGTGGCCCACGGCCAGGTGGCCTTCAGCCCGGACGGCAAGCCCGGGGAGCTGACCCTGCTGGGCGCTCGGCAACAGGCCACCTATGACCTGCAAAAAGGCACCTTGCGCCAACAAACCCTGGACCGCGACGAGGTGGCCGACTGGCGCAGCGGGCGCCTGGCCTTTCGCAACCGCGACCTGGCCAGTCTGGTGGACGAGTTGAACCTGTACCGCCAGCAACCGGTACAACTGGCCGAGGGCCCGCTGGGTGCCTACAAGGTTTCCGGCAACCTCGACGTCAACGATCCGGATGCCCTGGTCAAGGCTCTACCGGCCCTGATCCCGGTGAAAACCCGGGTCCAGGCCAACGGTCAGCTGAAGATCGAAGCCCGCTAATTTTTTATATGAGAATATTTTGCATTCGCATATGAGGTTTTTTTTCACTGCCGCGTCTTCCTCCTGTCTGCGCTCTGTCCGCAGCGCCTTTTTGGCCTTTAAGCCGCTCTGGGGGAAGTCATGTTTCGCGCGTTCTTGCCTGTTCCGTTAGTCCGTACCCGCCCGACCCTGCTCGCCGCCTGCCTGGCATTCAGCCTGCAGGCCCATGCCGGGCCGCTGCATTTCCAGTTGCCGGCGCAACCTCTGGCCGCCTCCCTGAGCCAGATCGCCCAGCAGGCGAAAATCCAGCTGCTGTTCGATGAACAACTGCTGCGCAATGCCAAGGCCCCGGCCCTGCAAGGCGACTACAGCCCGGAAGAGGCGATCCGCGCCCTGCTGCAGAACGGCCAGTTCAATCTGATGAAGGTCGACAACACCTACATCGTGCGCCCTGCCGAGACCAGCCTCAGCAGCGGTTCGGCCCTGCAGTTGGGGGCCATGAGCGTGATCGGCAACGGCACCGAGGTGGACGCCGCCAGCGTTGGCCGCTCGACCCTGAACCAGGCGGAAATCGATCGCCATCAGTCCAACAACGTGGTCAGCCTGATCGACACCCTGCCCGGGGTCAGCCTGGGCGGCTCGCTGAAACCCGGCGGCCAGACCATCAATATCTGGGGCCTGGGGGATGCCGAAGACGTGCCGATCACCGTCGACGGCGCCACCAAGAGCGGCTTCGAGCGCTACCAGCAGGGAGTGATCTTCATCGAGCCGGAACTGATCCGGCGGGTTGAAGTGGAGAAAGGCCCGCACTCGCCGAAGACCGGCAACGGCGGTTTCGGCGGCACCGTGCACACCGAGACCAAGGATGCCCCGGACCTGTTGCAGGACGGGCGCAATGTCGGCGCCATGGTCAAGTACGGCTACAGCAGCAACGACCATCAACAGGCCTACACCTCGGCCGTGTATGGCCGTTCCGATGACCATCGCTTCGACGCTCTGGCCTACTGGACCAAGCGCGACGGCGACGACATGAAGCTGGCCAGCTCCATTCCCGATCCGCGCAACGAGTACCTGATCAACCCCAAGCGCCAGCCCAACACCGCTCAGGACCTGGATGGCGAACTCTACAAGTTCAACATGCAACTGACCGACGAGCATCGCCTGGGATTCAGCTACATGCGCTCCAACAGCGACATCTGGGCGCCCTTCTCGGCCAAGACCTACCCAGCGCCGCCCAGCAAGGCCAACATCGACAAGTACGGTTATGACGGCGCCACCAAGCGCTACCTGGCCCAGCGCAACACCATCGACACCACCTGGCTGACCAAGTACGAGTACCAGCCGGTGGACAACCCCTGGGTCGACCTCAAGGTCCAGTACTCCAACTCCAAGACCGACCAGACCGACGAGCGCGGCCCGACCGCCTTCTATCAACCGGTCACTGGCGGGCGCAAGATCACCGTGGGCTACGAGGACAAGATCCTCGAAGTGACCAACATCAGCCGCTTCAGCACCGGTCCCCTGGAACACGCCTTCACCACAGGTGCGCAGATCCGCAAGCACACCCGTGAGGTGGACATGTGGATGCCGGGCAAGACCTATGAAGTGCCCAAATACAACTACGGCCACTACCAACCGGGCTTCATGCCCCACGGTAAGGTCGACAACAACGCCTTCTATATCCAGGACGCGATAACCCTGGGGGACTTCACCCTGACTCCATCGCTGCGCTACGACCACGTGCGCAACCGTGGCGAGCAAAACGACGCGCCGCTGTACAACAGCACCAGCCCCAAGGACGGCCATGACTACGGCGACAAGACCTACACCGGCTGGTCGCCGCGCCTCTCGGCGTTCTGGAACGTCAATCCGAACCTGGCGCTGTTCGCCGACTACAGCAAGACCTGGCGCGCACCGGTAATCGACGAGCAGTACGAGGTCCAGGCCCCCGGCAGCACGCGCTCGGCCACCAGCCGCAACCTGGACCCGGAGCGCATCACCGCACTGCGCGCGGGGACCCTCCACAACTTCTCCAAGGTGCTGACCGACAACGACAACGTGCAGATCCGCACCACGGTGTTCCAGAACAAGATCAGCAACGAGATCCTCAAGGCCACCGGCATCGGCTGCGCGGAACAACTGAGCACCGGCAAGAGCATCGCCCAGGTGTGCAAGGAGTCGCCGATGTCGGTGTATCGCAACATCGGCGACCTGACCATCAAGGGCTTTGAAGTCGAGAGCTACTACGACTCCACCTACCTGTTCGGCGCACTGTCCTACTCGTGGATCACCGGCAAGCACCAAGGCGCCTACACCAACCCCTGGGGGCCGAACGTCTGGGCCCGGGACATTCCGCCGCGCAAATGGGTGGCGACCCTGGGAGTGAAGATTCCCCAGTGGGATGCCCAGGTCGGCTGGCAAGGCCAGTGGGTGCGCCAGACCGACCGCCTGCCCAGCGACAAATACCCCAGCGGCCCGGCCAGTAGCCTGGGTGATTCCTACTGGGACCAGTACGGCAATGATCGCTACAACGTGCAGGGCCTGTTCGCCAACTGGAAGCCCCAGCAGGCCTATCTCAAGGGCACCGAAGTCAACTTCACCCTGGATAACATGTTCAACCGCGACTACCGCCCGGCCCTCAGCGGCGACAACGCCTACAGCGTCGGGCGCAATGCCAAGATCAGCGTGACCCGCTTCTTCTGACGGCCACTGGCTGCGGTGCATCGGACGCACCGCAGCAGGCCAGCCGTTGGCCATCACCGATGTATTGCAAGCCGTTAGCCCGGCCCTGCCGCCCGCGCTTGCCGGGCTAAGATCGACTCCCCCCTGAACACCGCTGAAAGGCCGTTGAGCGCTTTCAGTCAACGTCCCATTGATTATGTACGACGACTGTCGTACAACCGAGAACGCATCATGGACAGAGGCTTCAGGAAGGTCAGGCGGGACCTGATCAATGCACTACAAAGCGGTAACTATGTGCATGCCGCGCGCGGTTCGATCGAGGTCAAGAACCTGCTGGCCACTGGCGAGGTTTCGGCTGGCCAACTGATCGAGGTCATCGGCGCCTGCAAGGGCTCCGACCACCATTGCAGTGCCCACCACAGCGTCCCGGACCTTGCCGTCCATGTGCTGAAGAAGGCGGGCTGGTACATCAAGTTCTACTTTATCGAGCCAGAAACCTGGTTCATCAGCGTTCACCGATGAGGGCAACCCATGAAACTCTATCTGCAGGGCGACCGGGGCAAGGCGCTTTGTGAGCATTGCCAACAGGTCGTGGGCATCACCTACACCCGCCGCGACGTCCCTTTCAGCGACGGCAACGGCCAGGCCCGGGAGGTCCTGGTGGGGGTCTGCGACCTGTGCGCCACGGTGGTGGCCATCCCGCCCCAGTCGACGCCGGCGATCAAGGAAGCCCGCAAGCAGTCATTGACCTCCATCGAGGCGCGGCTGCCGGCGGTCTACCTCGATGTGCTGGATGCGGCGATGCACTCGGTGGCCGAAGACGCCGGGGTGCAGATGCGCAAACTGTTCTTCAGCTACTACTTCAGCGCTCCTCCGTCCTCTTCCCTGGAGCAGGTGCATGAGGGCTTCGCCGCGTACCTGGCCGAACAGGCCGAGGCCCGCCAGTTGCCGGCCGTGCCGGCCATGAAACGCCTGTCGCTGAAGGTCAACCACTATGTGGCCGAGGATCTCGCGCGCCTGCTGCAAGCCACCCGTATGACCCAGACCGAGCTGCTGAAATCGCTGATCGCGCAGATGCGCCTGGATGTGCTCGAAGGCGGCAACCCGGCGGTGATCGCCGACCTGCGCCAGCTGGCACGCCTGGGGCTCTAGCCCTCAGCCTTTGCCGCGGCCCTGAACCTTCGCGAACACCTGCAACGCCTCAAAGTGCTGTCGGTGCTCCCGGAACCGGAACCACCTGGCTTCCTCAGCAAAATCAGCCGAGCCCTGTAGCCGCTGCCGAGCCCGCGAGGCTGCGCAAAGGTCCGCAGGACCTTGCTTGGCGATCGCCCGCCAAACCTCCGGCGGCCTTCAGCTCCCCGCGTCCCTGCGGGCCGTTCGCAGCCTGCGGCAGCGGCTACACAAATCCCGACCCGGCATCGACCCTGTAGCCGCTGCCGAGCCCGCGAGGCTGCGCAAAGGTCCGCAGGACCTTGCTTGGCGATCGCCCGCCAAACCTCCGGCGGCCTTCAGCCCCCCGCGCCCCTGCGGGCCGTTCGCAGCCTGCGGCAGCGGCTACAGTGCGTTGCGCCGCACCAGGCTGAGATCGGGGGCGGTGGTGCGGCGCTGGCTCAGGTAACGGGTGCAGCTGACCCGCAGGAAGGAGGCGAAGTTCACCACTTCGCCGCGATAGTCCATGACCTCTTCATAGAGTTTGGCGATCAGCTGGTTGGTGGTCATGCCATCCACTTCGGCAATTTCGCTGAGGATGTCCCAGAACTGGTTTTCCAGGCGCAAGGTGGTGACCACGCCACAGATGCGCAGCGAGCGGGAACGGGATTCGTAGAGAATCGGGTCGGCCTTGACGTACAGCTCGCACATGGCGTGGTCCTCGCTTACAGGGTGATTTGGGTGCCCAACAGGCCGAGGAAACCCGCCAGCCAGCTGGGGTGCGCCGGCCAGGCCGGAGCGGTGGCCAGATTGCCCTGGACGTGGCCTTCGGTCACCGGGATATCGACGTAGGTGCCACCGGCCAGCCGCACTTCCGGGGCACAGGCCGGGTAGGCGCTGCACTCGCGGCCTTCGAGAATGCCCGCCGCCGCCAGCAGTTGCGCGCCATGGCACACCGCGGCAATCGGCTTGCCGGCCTGGTCGAATTCCTTGACCAGTTGCAGGACCTTTTCGTTCAGCCGCAGGTATTCCGGAGCACGTCCGCCGGGGATCAGCAGGGCGTCGTAATCAGCGGAGCTGACCTGGGCGAAGTCGTAGTTGAGGGTAAACAGGTGACCCGGTTTCTCACTGTAGGTCTGGTCGCCCTCGAAGTCATGGATCGCCGTGCGCACGGTCTGCCCGGCGCTCTTGTCGGGGCACACCGCGTGCACCTGGTGGCCGACCATCAGCAGGGCCTGGAACGGCACCATCGCTTCGTAGTCTTCGACGTAATCGCCAACCAGCATGAGGATCTTTTTCGCGGCCATGGAGTGGACTCCTATCAGGGAAATACATGGGCAGAAGGAGTACTCAAGGTAGCCCCATTCCCGCGGGCCGGGTAATAACCCGGTACTACAGCGGTAAGCTTCAAGCGGTAAGTGGACGCCTTGCAGCCTGTCGCCTGCAACTGCCCCCTTCCAACTGTACGGACAACTCTGCCGCCAGCTGTAACAGCCGCACCGGCCGGCTTTATGGCTAGATGCAAGCTCCTGTGTCCCTGTACGAATTCTGGTAGCCCCTCATGTCCTCGCGCGAAAACACCGGCATGGCCCTCGGCCTGCTGGGTGTCATCATTTTCAGCCTGACCCTGCCCTTCACCCGGATCGTGGTGGAGCAGATGCACCCCTTGCTCAACGGCCTGGGCCGCGCGCTGTTCGCGGCGATCCCGGCGGCCTTGCTGCTGCTCTGGCACCGGGAGAAGTGGCCGACCTGGAAACAGGTCAAAGGCCTGAGCGTGGTGATTCTCGGGGTAATCCTCGGCTTTCCGGTGCTTTCGGCCTGGGCCATGCAGACCCTGCCCGCGTCCCACGGTGCCCTGGTCAATGGCCTGCAACCGTTGTGCGTGGCGCTGTATGCGGCGTGGCTGTCCCACGAACGGCCGTCGAAGGCCTTCTGGGCTTGCGCCGCCCTGGGCAGTGCGCTGGTGCTGGGTTATGCGCTGCTCAGTGGCGCGGGCAGCATCCAGGCCGGTGACGTGCTGATGCTCGGGGCGATTGCCGTGGGCGGCCTGGGTTATGCCGAAGGTGGCCGGCTGGCGCGGGAGATGGGTGGCTGGCAGGTGATCTGCTGGGCCCTGGTGCTGTCCACGCCGCTGCTGATCGGCCCGGTGTGGTACCTGGCGGCGCAGCACCAGGGAGCGATTTCCATGAGGACCTGGTGGGCCTTCGGCTACGTTGCGCTGTTCTCGCAGTTCCTGGGTTTTTTCGCCTGGTATGCCGGGCTGGCCATGGGCGGAATTGCCCGAGTGAGCCAGATACAGCTATTGCAGATTTTCTTCACCATCGCCTTTTCCGCGCTGTTCTTCGATGAACAGGTGCAGCCCATTACCTGGGTGTTCGCGGTGGGCGTGATCCTCACCGTGGTCGTGGGGCGCAAGACCGCGGTGCGCCCGGCCGCCCCGCTGCCCACGCCGCTGACCAACCCTCAGCCGAGATAGCCATCGGCCTTGAGCAGGGTTTCCAGGCAGTGTTCGCTGATCTGGTAGAAGGCCTTGAGTTCTTCGATCCTGGCCAGCAACTGGGTCGGGTCAACCGGCTCGGCGCGCTTGACCGCCAGGATCATCTTGTTCTTGTTGGTGTGCTCCAGGGAGATGAACTCGAAGACCTTGGTTTCATAACCACAGGCTTCGAGGAACAGCGCCCGCAGGCTGTCGGTGACCATCTCCGCCTGCTGTCCCAGGTGCAGACCGTATTGCAGCATCGGCTTGAGCAGCGCCGGGCTCTGGATCTGCAGGCGGATCTGCTTGTGGCAGCACGGCGAGCACATGATGATCGCCGCGCCGGAGCGGATGCCGGTGTGAATCGCGTAGTCGGTGGCGATGTCGCAGGCATGCAGGGCGATCATCACGTCCAGCTGGCTGGGGGCTACGCTGCGCACGTCACCGCACTTGAACACCAGGCCCGGGTGTTCCAGGCGCTGCGCCGCGGCGTTGCACAGGGTCACCATGTCCTCGCGTAATTCGACGCCGGTGACTTCGCCCTCGGCCTTGAGGGTGTTGCGCAGGTAATCGTGGATGGCGAACGTCAGGTAGCCCTTGCCGGAGCCGAAGTCCGCGACCCGCACCGGCTGATCGAGCTTGATCGGCGAGCTGCCCAGGGCGTGGCTGAAGACCTCGATGAACTTGTTGATCTGCTTCCACTTGCGCGACATGGCCGGGATCAGTTCGTGCTGCTTGTTGGTCACCCCAAGATCGGCCAGGAAAGGCCGGCTCAGGTCGAGAAAGCGGTTCTTCTCGCGGTTGTGCTCGGCGGACGGCACATCGCGCTGGATTTGCGGCTTGCCCTTGAACAGCGAACTCTTGCCCTTCTTGCTGTATTCGAGCTGCACTTCATCGGTCAGGGTCAGCAGGTGGGCATTCTTGAACGCAGCCGGCAGCAGCTCGGCGATGGCGGCGCTGCCTTCGTCCAGGGTGAAGTTCTTGGTGATGTCGCGGGTCTTGTAGCGATAGACGAAGGACAGGCACGGCTGCTCCTTGACCGTCAGTTGCTTGATGATCAGGCGTTGCAGGTCCGCCTCCGGGCCCACGTGCTTGGCCAGTACCAGCTTGATAAAGGCGTTCTGCGCAAGGCTGGTGTCGAGCAATTGCAGGAACTGGGCGTGATGATCCGGCGCGGAGCGGGCGGAAGGAGCGGTCACAGACATGGGGGCAGGTGCCTCGGGCGATGCGGGGTGTGAATCAGGGAGTGGCGGGTATTTTAGGGAGCAAACCCCGTCGGGGCACGGAGTTATTCACCCGACGGTAAAAAAATCGTCTCCCCAGGGCAGTGCGAGGCTCAGGGGCCATGGGCCGGCAAGCCGGCCCCCAAGGGGCTCAGTTGAGCACCACCAGGCGGTTGGGCAATTCATTGCGCACCTGGGTCAGGGGCACATGGGCCTTGAGCAGTTCGCCGCTGGCCTCAATGCAGTCGAGGAAGCCCTGCAGGGTCTGGCCCTGCCGGACCTGCTGGGTAAAGTTGCGCACGATACCGTTCCACTGCTTGTTATCCAGACGCTTGGAAATGCCTTCGTCCACGAGGATTTCCACGTAGCGCTCGGCTTCGCTGACAAAGATCAGCACCCCGGTGCCGCCCACGGTGTGGTGCAGGTTCTGTTCGAGGAACTGGCGCCGGGCCAGGTTGGAGGCCCGCCAGTGACGTACCGAGCGCGGGATCAGCCGGGTGGTGATCCGCGGCAGGCGAAACACCAGGCACAGCACGATGAAGGTCGCCCATTGCGCCAGCAGCAACAGGTGCATGTTCAGCCAGCCGGTGGCGTAGTGCACCAGCCCCGGCACCACCAGCGCCAGCAGGCTGGCCCAGAGCAGCGGGATATAGGCGTAGTCGTCGGCCCGGGCGGCCAGCACTGTCACCAGTTCGGCGTCGGTCTGCTGCTCCACCCGGGCAATGGCTTCGGCCACTTGCCGTTGTTCGTATTCACTGAGTAATGCCATGTCGTTGGATTTCCGCTTCTTATTTTGAGTTACCAGCCGCCGGAGGAACCGCCGCCGCCAAAACTGCCGCCGCCACCGCTGAAGCCGCCACCGCCGGACCCACCACCAAAACCGCCACCGCCGAAACCACCCCCACCACCGCCACGACCGCTGGTGGTGGTGATGAAACCGAGCGCCTGCGCCACCATCACCACCAGGATGAACAGCAGCACCATGAAGAGGAACAGCCACGGGTGACGCTGGACAAAATCCTCCTGGTCGCTGCTCTCGCCGCCGCTGTCGTAGGCCGTGGCCGGCTCGTCCAGCGGCGTGCCGCCGAGCACCAGGAGCATGGCCGAAACCCCGTCGCTGATGCCCTTGCTGAACTGCCCGGTCTTGAACGCCGGGGTGATCACCTGGTTGATGATCACCGAGGCCTGGGCGTCGGTCAGGCGCTCCTCCAGGCCGTAGCCCACTTCGATGCGCAGCTTGCGCTCGTCCCGAGCGACGATCAGCAGCGCGCCGTTGTTCTTGTCCTTCTGGCCGATGCCCCAGTGGCGCCCCAACTGGTAGCCGAACTCCTCGATGCTGGCGCCTTGCAGGTCCGGCAGGGTCACCACCACCACCTGTTCGCTGGTGGCCTGTTCGTGGGCTTGCAGTTGCCGAGTCAGCTGGGCGCGGACGCTCGGCTCGATCATCTGCGCGTCGTCCACCACCCGCCCGGTCAGGGCAGGGAACCTGAGTTCGGCCTGGGCCGAGACCGCGAAGACCCAGAGCAACAGCACCAGGCCGATTTTATAGAGTCGCATCAGCACCTCATCCTTAATGTTTGTCCGCGTGTACTACCAACTGCCAGACGCCCCGCCACCGCCAAAACTGCCACCGCCGCCCCTGAAACTGTCCGAATCCGAGCTGGAACTGGAGCTGGAGCTGGAGCTGCTGGAGTCGAACCAGTCGAATGAACCGCTGCTCGCACGGCTGTCGCGCTCGGCCCTGGGCTCGCGCCTGGACGAGTCATCGCCGGTGTCCCGCCGCCCGGCGCTTGCCGCTTCACCGTCGTCGCGCGTGTAGAGCAAGAGCCCGACCAGCGGCACGCCGACGAACACCGAGAAAAACACCAGCTTGAACCACCACAGCCATTCGATCTGCTGGTACCAGCTCTGCACCACCCAGCGATGCTCCAGCATCCGCGTGCTGTTGGGCTCCAGCAGACGCACGATGGAGGTGGTGCCGGTAATGATCCCGGAGGAGTACAGCTCATCCTTGAAGTACGGAATGATCGAGTCGTTGATGATCAGGTGCGCCCAGATATCGTCGATCCGCCCTTCCAGCCCGTAGCCCACCTCGATCCGCACCTGGCGCTCGTCCTTGGCCACCAGCAGCAGGACACCGTTGTTCCTGTCCTTGCGGCCGATGCCCCAGTGCCGGCCCAGTTGCAGGCCGAACTCCTCGATGCTGTAGCCGCCCAGGCTCGGCACCGTGACCACCACCACCTGGTCGCTGGTGCTTTGTTCAAGCCGTTCGAGCATCTGCGTCAGGTAGACCTGCGCCGAAGGCGTCAGCAACTGGGCGGTGTCCACCACACGCCCGGTCAACGGGGGGAACAGGCTTGCAATCGGTGCCGCTGTCGCCGTGGCCGTGGCCGGTGCAGGCCCGACCTGGACAGAGGGCTGCGTCGCACGCAACGGCACCCCATCCATGGGTGTTGAACCTGAGGGTTGCGCCAGTACGGCGCCACTCACCAGCCCCAGCCACAGCAGCGCGCCTCGTAGCACGCGCTGCCCGAGGGCCATCAGAATTTCACTTGCGGCGCTTTGTCGGCGTCAGGGCTGGTGGCTTCGAAGGATTCACGCACCGGCAGGTCGCTGTACATCAGGCTGTGCCACAGGCGGCCGGGGAAGGTGCGGATCTCGGTGTTGTACTTCTGCACCGCGAGGATGAAGTCGCGGCGGGCCACGGCGATGCGGTTCTCGGTGCCTTCAAGCTGGGATTGCAGGGCCAGGAAGTTCTGGTTGGCCTTGAGATCCGGGTAGCGCTCGGACACCACCATCAGGCGGCTCAGGGCTCCGCTCAACTGGTCCTGGGCCTGCTGGAACTGCTTGAGTTTTTCCGGGTTGTCCAGGGTACTGGCGTCCACCTGGATCGAAGTGGCCTTGGCCCGCGCCTCGATCACCGCGGTCAGGGTGGCTTCCTCGTGCTTGGCGTAGCCCTTGACGGTCTCCACCAGGTTGGGGATCAGGTCGGCGCGGCGCTGATACTGGTTCTGCACCTGGCCCCAGTCGGCCTTGACCTGCTCGTCCAGGGTCGGAATGTTGTTGATGCCGCAGCCGCTGAGCAGGCTGGCAAGCAACAACAGGGCAGCGACGGGCCAGCTCAAGCGCAGGCTTTGGGTGATGTTCATGGGTGGAGCTCCTTGCACAACCTGATGGAAAAGAATCTTTTGCCCGTTTTCACACATCCTGTGGGGCAAAATCTGCCTGCGCCACTGGAATGCATCGGGCTGATGGGCTAAAAGATGCCCAGCGCGAAAAAGAGTTCAGAAATAAGGCGGTGTGAAAACGTCGCGAGTGAAGGCAAGACAAGGCAAAAACAGGCGAGGACGCGAAGTGTAGGAGCCTACATGAGCATTCCGATCGGACTCGCGCACGAGCCTGTTTTTAACGCCGTATTGCCGAACGCAGTGGTTTTCACACGGCCTGAAGTGTGCTGGATTTATCTGAACAACAATAGTCGCTCCCTAAATTTTGGCTGTTCGACGCGTCACTCATGCGTCGGTCTTGAGCCCTTGAGAACACTATTCATGAATAAGCTGTGTTTGCTGGGCCTGCTGGTCAGCCTGGCCAGTCACCCTGTATTGGCCGAATCTGCCCCGGTCCCCCTGGAAAACAAAGACGCCTTTATCAACGACCTGCTCAAGCGCATGACCCTGGAAGAGAAGATCGGCCAGTTGCGCCTGATCAGCATCGGCCCGGAAATGCCCCGCGAGCTGATCCGCAAGGAAATCGCCGCGGGCAATATCGGCGGCACTTTCAACTCCATCACCCGCCCGGAAAACCGGCCGATGCAGGACGCGGCCATGCGCAGCAGGCTGAAGATCCCGATGTTCTTCGCCTATGACGTGATCCACGGCCACCGGACCATCTTCCCCATCAGCCTGGCCCTGGCGTCCAGCTGGGATATGGACGCCATCGGTCGCTCCGGGCGCATCGCCGCCAAGGAGGCCAGCGCCGACAGCCTGGACATCACCTTCGCGCCGATGGTGGACATCTCCCGCGATCCTCGCTGGGGCCGTACCTCCGAAGGCTTCGGCGAAGACACCTACCTGGTCTCGCGCATCGCCAAGGTCATGGTCAATGCCTACCAGGGCCAGAGCCCGGCCTTGCCGGACAGCATCATGGCCAGCGTCAAGCACTTCGCCCTGTATGGCGCAGTAGAGGGCGGTCGCGACTACAACATCGTCGACATGAGCCCGGTGAAGATGTACCAGGACTACCTGCCGCCCTACCGCGCAGCCATTGACGCCGGTGCCGGCGGAGTGATGGTGGCCCTGAACTCCATCAACGGCGTGCCGGCCACCTCCAACACCTGGCTGATGAACGACCTGTTGCGCAAGGAATGGGGCTTCAAGGGCCTGGCGGTGAGCGACCACGGGGCGATCATCGAGCTGATCCGCCACGGCGTCGCCAAGGACGGTCGCGAGGCCGCCAAGCTGGCAATCAAGGCCGGCATCGACATGAGCATGAACGACTCGCTGTACGGCAAGGAACTGCCGGGGCTGCTCAAGTCCGGCGAGATCGAGCAGAAGGACATCGACAACGCGGTGCGTGAAGTGCTGGCGGCCAAGTACGACATGGGCCTGTTCAAGGACCCTTATGTGCGCATCGGCAAGGCCGAGGACGACCCGGCCGACACCAACGCCGAAAGCCGCCTGCACCGCAGCGACGCCCGGGACATCGCCCGCCGCAGCCTGGTGCTGCTGAAGAACCACAACGACACCTTGCCGCTGAAGAAAACCGCGAAGATCGCCCTGGTCGGCCCCCTGGCCAAGGCCCCCATCGACATGATGGGCAGCTGGGCCGCCGCTGGCGTACCGGCACAGTCGGTGACGCTGTACGACGGCATGCGCAACGTCCTGGGTGACAAGGCCCAACTGGTGTACGCCAGGGGCTCGAACATCACCGCCGACAAGAAGGTGGTGGACTACCTGAACTTCCTCAACTTCGATGCCCCGGAAGTGGTGGACGACCCGCGTCCGGCGCAGCAGATGATCGACGAAGCGGTCAAGGCGGCCAAGCAGGCGGACGTGATCGTGGCCGCTGTGGGCGAGTCCCGTGGCATGTCCCACGAGTCTTCGAGCCGCACCGACCTGCACATCCCCGCCAGCCAGCGCGAGCTGATCAAGGCCCTCAAGGCCACCGGCAAGCCTCTGGTGCTGGTGCTGATGAATGGCCGGCCGCTGTCACTGCTGGAAGAAAACCAGCAAGCCGACGCCATCCTGGAAACCTGGTTCAGCGGCACCGAGGGCGGCAACGCCATTGCCGACGTGCTGTTCGGCGACTACAACCCGTCGGGCAAGCTGCCGATCACCTTCCCTCGCTCCGTGGGCCAGATTCCCACCTACTACAACCACCTGACCATTGGCCGGCCGTTCACGCCGGGCAAGCCGGGCAACTACACCTCGCAGTACTTCGACGACACCACCGGCCCGCTGTATCCGTTCGGCTATGGCTTGAGCTACACCAGCTTCAGCCTGTCGGACATGGCACTGTCCTCCACCACCCTGAACAAGAGCGGCAAGCTCGATGCCAGCGTGACCGTGAAGAACACCGGCAAGCGTGACGGCGAAACCGTGGTGCAGCTGTATATCCAGGACGTGGCCGGCTCGATGATCCGCCCGATCAAGGAATTGAAGAACTTCCAGAAAGTCATGCTCAAGGCCGGCGAAGAGAAGTCCATTCACTTCACCATCACCGAGGATGACCTGAAGTTCTACAACGCCCAGCTCAAGTACGCCGCAGAACCGGGCGACTTCAATGTACAGATCGGCCTGGATTCCCAGGACGTCAAGCAACAGAGCTTCGAACTGCTCTGATGCCTGTCAGCGGCCGGCGCAGGACCTGCGCCGGCCGCCTCCTTCTGCAATCCCAGCAATCCCCACAATCGCTGCAATATCTGTAGCCGCTGCCGAGCCTGCGAGGCTGCGCAAAGGTCCGCAGGACCTTGCTTGTCGATCTACCGCCAAACCTCCATCGGACTCACGACCGCTTCGCGCTCGTTCGCAGCCTCCGGCAGCGGCTACAGCCAGCCATGTCAGCCGTGACGGTCAGCCGCGCCGGTCCAGCAGGTTGACCACCAGGCGGTCGACCCAACCCCAGATCCGCTGCTTGACCCGCCGCCACAACGGCCGGTTGCGCCACTGCGCCAGGCTGATCTCTTCACTCTGGGCGAAGTCCGCCTCGAAGCTCGCCGCCACGGAGTGGGTCAGGGGCGGGTCCAGGGCCTCCAGGTTGGCTTCCAGGTTGAAACGCAGGTTCCAGTGGTCGAAATTGCACGACCCCACACTGACCCAGTCGTCCACCAGCACCATCTTCAAATGCAGGAAACGCGGCTGATACTCGAAAATCCGCACGCCGGCCTTGAGCAACCGCGGGTAGTAACGGTGCCCGGCATAGCGCACGGCCGGGTGATCGGTGTGCGGCCCGGTCAGCAACAGGCGTACGTCGACGCCCCGGGCGGCGGCCTTGCGCAATGAGCGCCGCACCGACCACGTCGGCAAGAAGTAAGGCGTGGCCAGCCAGATGCGCTGCTGGCCGCTGTGCAGGGCACGAATCAGTGAATGCAGGATGTCGCGATGCTGACGCGAGTCGGCATAAGCCACCCGGCCCATGCCCGCCCCCGAGTCAGGCACACGGGGCAGATGGGGCAGGCCGAAATCCACGTCGGGCCGCCAGGCGCCCTTGCGCAGGTTGGCGCTCCACTGGCGGTCGAACAGCCTTTGCCAGTCCAGCACCGCGGGCCCGGCGATCTCCACCATCACTTCATGCCAGTCGCAGCTGTTGTCCTCGGGCTGCCAGAACTCATCGGTAACCCCTGTACCGCCCACCACGGCCAGGGACTGGTCCACCAACAACAGTTTTCGATGGTCGCGATACAGATTGAGAAAGCCCTGGCGCCACTTCAGGCGGTTGTAGAAACGCAGCTCGACACCGGCCGTGGTCAAGCGCAGGCGCAAGGCCTGGGTAAAAGCCAGGCTGCCATAGTCATCGAACAGACAGCGCACCCGCACCCCGCGCTCGGCAGCCTGGACCAGGGACTGGACCAGAGCGTCGGCACAGGCGCCGGCTTCCACCAGATACAGCTCCAGCTCCACCTGCTGCCGGGCGCGGGCAATGGCCACCAGCATGCGCGGAAAGAACTGGGGACCGTCGATCAACAGCTCGAAGCGGTTGCCTTCACGCCAGGGGAACACCGCTCCGCGCATTTCAGCGCGCCGTGAAGATCAGTACCGCACCCACCGGTACCGAGAAACTGATGGCCGACAAGCCAGCCACTTTGCGCAGGCTATCGAGGCCCGGTGCCAGGTTGAAGTCTTCGGCATTGAGAACCAGCGGTTCCAAGGTCACCACCTGGAAACGCCGCTCATCCAGGCGAGTGGCCAGCAGCTCGGCGTTGTAGGTGTGTTCCTGGCCGTGCAGGGCCACGGTGACCGGCAACAGCAGCTCGATCTGCGCCCCGGGGGCCAGGTCGTTGATCGGCCGCAGGTTGATCTGCGTCGTGATCTGCGCTTCGGGAAACTGCTGGACCTGGAACAGCTCCTGACGCATGCGCTCATCGCGCAGGGGAATGCCGCTGCTGATCGAGTCCAGCTCGATCTGCAACCGGGCCTGGCCCTTGGCGTCGACCTTGCCGTGCAACACCAGGAAGCGCTGGACCTCGGAAATACTGGCGTTCTTGGTGGTCACGAAGGACACCCGGGAAGACTCGTTGTCCAGGTACCAGTTGGCCTGGGCCGGCAGGGCAAGTACCCCGAGCAGGCTGATAAGAAGGCGGATCGGCGTACGCATGCAAGCTCCCGTGAACAGAAGGCGCCACCTTAACCGGCTGCCAGGGGGCTGGCAAACACCGCGCTCAAGTGGGGCCCAGCCGTTGCAGACGGGGAATGGTTCAGGCAATGGACTTCTGCAATTGCTCGATGGTGTCGGCCAGCAACCCCAAGTGACGATTGCGCACCTGCTCGACACAGCTCAGGTCCATCGGCCAATGCAGAGCGATGCTGCCGATCACCCGGCCTTCGGCCTGCAACGGCAGGGCCACGGCACGAATCAGAAAAGGCAGTCGTACCGGATATTCCCAGTGGCCCTCGGTACGCTGACCGAAGCCCAGATGCTGGGACTGGGCGCAAGCTTGTTGCTGGTCTTCGGCCGGTACTCGCTCACGCTCGGCCAGACGCTCGACTTCATCACTGGCCAGGGCCCCCAGGCAGGCCTTGCCCATGGCCGAATGAAACAGGCTGGCATGCTGGCCGACAATCCGGCTGTTGTTCGGGTAGCGCTTGCGCAACACCGCAGGCACAGCACTTTCCAGGACCTCAAGGTGCTCACCGTCAAAACTCGACAGGTCGCTGACCAGTCCGGTGCGTGCACTTAACTCCAGCATCCAGGGCGCCGCCTGCTCCACCAGATGGCGCTTGAAGCGTTGCCGGCTGTCGCCGAACAGGCTGCGGGCGCTCAGGCGATAACGCCTGTCGCTCAGTCCACGGTAGATCCAGCCCTGCTCCTGCAGGGTCAGCAACATGCGCGACACCGTGGCCTTGGCTAGGCCCGTCAGGTAGTGCAGCTCCTCCAGGCCCAGGGCCTGGTGCTGACCCAGCAACTCGACGATGGCCAGGGCCCGTTCCACGGAACGCACGCTGCCGGTTTCTACCTTGCTGGCCATAGTCCGAACTCCCTGACTGAAGATGGGTAAAGGTTTTTCCCAGCAAGATGCGGGCCTCAGAACCCTATCAACGGCATTTGCCTGGTTACAGCAGGTTACCCGGAGGGCGTTGCCGCACCCAGTGCGTCAGTTGTTCGTGGGCATAGGCCAGTTGCAGCACGGCGTGGTCGGCCTGGGCCGGCCCGATGATCTGCAAGCCCATGGGCAGGCCCGCCAGATTGAACCCCACCGGAATGCTGATACTGGGCAGGCCGGCCAGGGTCGGACCGATCACCACCTCCATCCAGCGGTGATAGGTGTCCATTTCCTGCCCATCGATCTGCCTTGGCCAGGCCTGCCGTGCATCGAAAGGGAACACCTGGGCCGTGGGCAGCAGCAGAAAATCGTAACGTTCGAACAGCCGCAGCAAGGCGCGATACCAATCGCTGCGACTCTGGGAAGCGCGGTACACGTCCGCGGCACTGAGGCTGGCCGCGCCCTCCACTTCCCAACGCGCCTCGGGCTTGAGCCAGCGGCGCTGGTCCGGGTCGTTGTGCAACAGCCCCAGGGAACCCTGGACCAGCCAGTGCCGGTGCACCAGCCAGCAGTCCCACAACTGCGCCATGGAAAACTCCGGCTGGCAGCTTTCCACTTCACAGCCCAGATGGGTGAAGTCGGCCAGGGCCTTTTCGCACAGGCTCAGGACGCCCTGCTCCATGGCCAGATAGCCGTTGTAATCACCCAGCCAGCCCAGGCGCAGGCCACGTACATCCCGTTGCAGAGGCGCCTGCAACAGCGCCGGATCGTCCTTGAGGGACAAGGGCACTCGCGGATCATATCCGGCCTGGGTGCTCAACAACCGCGCCACATCAGCCACCGTGCGCCCCATCGGCCCTTCGGTAGCCAGTTGCTGCACGAACAGCTCAGGGGTCGGGCCGAATGGCACCCGCCCCTGGGAGGGGCGCATGCCGAACACGTTGTTGAAGGCCGCCGGATTGCGCAGCGAGCCCATCATGTCGCTGCCATCGGCCACCGGCAGCATGCGCAAGGCCAGGGCCACCGCCGCCCCGCCGCTGCTGCCGCCCGCGCTCAGGCTGCTGTCATAGGCATTGCCGGTGGTGCCGAACAACTGGTTGTAGGTATGGGAGCCCAGGCCGAACTCCGGCACGTTGCTCTTGCCGACAATGATCGCGCCGCTAGCACGGACCCGGGCCACGCTGATGGCATCCACCTGGGGTACCTGATCGGCGAACAGCGGCGAGCCCATGCTGGTGGCCAGCCCTGCGGTGGCTGCCAGATCCTTGATCGCCTGGGGCATGCCATGCATCCAGCCCATGGACTGCCCCCGGTCCAGTTGCCGGTCACGCTCATCGGCCTGGGCCAGCAGATCCTGCGGATCGCACAGAGAGACCAGGGCATTGACGCCCGGGTTGTAACGCTCGATCTGCTGCAGATAAGCCTGCATCACCTCGCGACAGGACAGCTCGCGCGCATGGATCGCCCGGGATAGTGCCAAGGCATCCAACTCGACGATGGACTCGTTGGCCATTGCTTCGCTGTGCTTGATCAAGACTCGCCTCCCAGGGTCACGGCATCTTGTTTGTCGTCTCTGACTGCGTCATGCATGCAGTAGATACCCAGCAGGCTGAGGATCGAGGTCAGCAAGACATAGAAGGATGGCGCCACCGGCGTGGCCATGACCTTGCTCAGCCAGGTCACGATCAAGGGCGCAAAGCCACCGAACAACATCACCGTGACGTTATACGCCACCGACACCCCGGTGGAACGTACCTCGATGGGAAACTGCTCGGCCAGGGCCGTAGGACCGGGACCGAAAAAGCCGCCAATGGCACCGCACAGCAACATTTGCATCACCAGCAGGCGTTCAATGGACGGCGCCGCGGCGACCCACACATACAAGGGATAGACCATGACGAAAAACGCCAGGGTGAAGGCCATCAACACTGGGCGCCGGCCGATGCGGTCCGACAGCGCCCCGGCAAAGGGAATCACCAGGGTCATCAGGGCCACGGCGAACATCTGCACCAGCAGCACCTGATCCAGGGGCAGGCCGAGGTTGGTGTGGGCGAAGGTCGGCATGTTCACCAGCACCACATAGAAAGACACAGTGCTACCGCAGCACAGGCCCATGGAGACCAGGATCGCCCGGCGATGGGCCGACACCACCTGCCACAGCCCCGGCCCCTTGCCACCTGCCTGCTTGCGCGCCTCGATGAAGGCCTCCGGTTCCTCCATGTACTTGCGAATCCACAGTCCCACCGGACCGATCAGCAGGCCGATCACGAACGGCAGGCGCCAGCCCCAGAGATCCAGGGTCTGCGGCGAAAAGAGGTGGGTCACCGCCGCCGCCATCGCCGCTCCGCTGAACACCGCCAGGCACTGTCCTACCAACTGCCAGGAGCCATACAACCCCTTCTTGTCCACTGGGGCACTTTCCACCAGGTAGGCCGTGGCGCTGGCGTATTCCCCCCCGGTGGCAAAGCCCTGGAGCATCCGCGCCACCACGATCAGCAACGGCGCGCCCAGGCCAATGGCCGCGTAGTTGGGGGCAAAGACGATCATCGCAATGGCCACGGTCATCAGCTGGATGATCACCAGCATCGCCGCCTTGCGGCCTTTGCGGTCGGAATACATGCCCAGCAGCACGCCGCCCACCGGGCGCATGAAAAAACCCACGCCGAAGGTGGCCAGGGCCATCAGCAGCGAGGTGTACTCGTCTTCAGCCGGGAAAAACTGGCGGGCGATAAAGCTGGCGAGAAAGCCATAGACGATGAAGTCGTACCATTCCAGGGCGTTGCCAACCACGGCGGCAACCACTTGCCGGGTCTTGGAAACAGCAGGTATCGAGACGCTCATGGGAGGTTCCTTGATACTTTTGAGCCTTCTTGCGGGCTCGAAAAAGTGCCGGACGCATGGGACGCCCGGGCCGCACAGCACTACAGGAACAGGAGGGTTCAGACGGGCTTGAGCCAGCTCTCCGCCAGCGCGCTCCAATAGGCCGCACCGGTGAGCAGGATGTCGTCGTTGAAGTCGTAACCCGGGTTGTGCACCATCGGTTGCGCTATGCCATTGCCGATGAACAGGTAGCTGCCGGGGCAGCGCTGCAGCATCCAGCCGAAGTCTTCGCTGCCCATCAGCTTCGGCGTTTGGCCATTGACCGCCTCGGCCCCCACCAGCTCGACACCGACCCGCCGGGCAAACTCGGTTTCTTCAGGACTGTTGACCAGCACCGGATAAGCCGGGCGATGGTCGATGCTGGCGCTGCAGCCAAAGCTTTCGGCCTGGGTGCGGATGATCGACTTGACCCGCTCCAGCATCTGCTCGCGCACCGGTGCGTTGAGGGCCCTGAGGCTCAGGCGCAGTAACGCCTGCTGGGGAATCACGTTGGCCGCCTCACCCGCCTGCAAGGCCCCCACCGTCACCACCGCCGCTTCCTGCGCGTCGATGTTGCGCGCCACCACCGTCTGCAAGGCCATGACCATGCTGGCCGCGGCCACCAAGGGGTCCACCGCCAGGTGGGGCATGGAGCCGTGACCGCCGACGCCTTCGACAATCACCTCAAGCAGGTCCTGGGACGCCATCATCGGCCCCTCGCGAAAGCCCAGGTGACCGGCCGGCAGCCCAGGCATGTTGTGCAGGCCGAACAGTGCATCACAGGGGAAGCGTTCCAGCAGGCCATCGGCAAGCATCGCCTCGGCACCGCCCTGGCCCTCTTCCGCGGGCTGGAAGATCAGGTTCAGGGTGCCGTCGAACGCTCGGGTCGCCGCCAGGTAGCGCGCCGCCCCCAGCAGGATGGTGGTGTGGCCGTCATGCCCGCAGGCGTGCATGCAACCGCCATGGCGGCTGCTGTAGGGAACCCCGGTGTTCTCGATGATCGGCAAGGCGTCCATGTCCGCCCGCAGGCCCAGGGTGCGCGTGCCCGTGCCGTTGCGCAGAACACCCACGACCCCGGTTCGGCCGACGCCGGTGTGCACTTCATAACCCCACTCCTGCAGACAGCGAGCCACCAGCGCCGAAGTGCGTTGCTCTTCGAAACCCAGTTCCGGGTGGGCATGAATATCCTGGCGGATGGCCCGCAGATCGCTGGCAATGTCGTTGAGCCAGGCAAGGATGTGCTGGTGTCGGGTCATGGCGAATCTCCTCTGGGCCGGGTGGCTTCCCGTTCTTTTTTTCGGAGCGTTGCACGAGGCGCCGGAGCGTGCTCGAAGCTCGGCGTCAGATAACCGCGAGCCGGAGCACAGGACAATCAAATGTGGTTCCACTGGATGGAACACATAATCTGCAGCGCTGCCTGATCCAGGGATCAGGGGGCGAGACGGCAGCCTTCCCGGGGACCTAGCCAGAGTGCGCTGTGGGTACGCCCCAGGGCGCTGGCGGTGACACGTCGGCTCTGCGGCTCATCGCTAAAGCCGCTGATGGGCAGGTACTGGCGCACATAGGCGCGGCAGTAGTCGGCAGGTTGTTGCATCACGTAACGGCAGGAGCAGTACTCCTTGGCGGTGTAGGCACCGAGGATATCCGGGAAGGCTTGCAGGGCCACCCGGTGCTGCAAGCTCCAGCCCAGCAGCAGGAGCAGCGCCACCAACACCAGGCCGAGCAGCGGATGACGGCGGAAAAAGGCCCGACGCTTCATGGCTGCCCCTGGCTGGAAAACGCCGCCACGACTCGCTTGAGCAACTCATTGTGCCGATAGCTGCCATCGCGATCGTCGCCGTAACGCACGATCACCAGGCGCTGCGCCGGCAGGACATACAGCGCCTGTCCCCAGTGCCCCAGGGCCGCATAGGTATCCGCTGGAGCATCGGGCCAGGGCTGAGGAGCACCGTCCACCGAGCGGTTGAGCCACCAGTGCCCGCCCGCCACCGCCTCATCCTGGTTGGCCCGATAGCCGGCAAAGGGCGTGCGGCTGAACTCGACCCAGGCCCTGGGCAGCAACTGCCGGTCATGCCAGCGCCCCTCGCGCAGCATCAACAGGCCGACACGGGCCAGATCGCGGGCCGTCAGGTAGAGGTAGGAAGACGCCACGAAGGTGCCGGCGGCGTCGCGTTCCCACACCGCCTGGGTGATGCCCAGCGGTTCGAACAGGGCACGCCAGGGATAGTCCGCGTACTGGTCTGCCCCGACCATCCCCCGCAGGCTGGCCGCCAGCAGGTTGCTATCGCCGCTGGAATAACGGAAGACCTGCCCCGGTGGGGTGGAGCGCGCCTGCTGTGCAGCAAATGCCGCCATGTCCCGATGCCCGCGGGTATAGAGCATGGCCACCACTGAGGAATTGAGGGGGGCGTATTCGTAGTCTTCCTGCCAATCCAGACCCGAGGCCCAATGCAACAAATCCTCCAGGCTGATAGCCGGATGCGGCTGCAGCGCGGGGTAATATTTTGCCGCGGGGTCCTGGAGCTGGAAGCGGCCTTCACCGTAAGCAACGCCCAACACCACCGCCAACAGGCTTTTGCTGGCAGACCAGATGAGATGGGGCGTCTGTGGTCCGGTGGCGCCGGCGTAGCGTTCGTAAAGCACCTGGCCATCGCGGATCACCAGCAAGGCGTCAGTGCGAATGCCTTTGTGGGACTGGTCGTCCCTGGGCACAAAGGCATAGTCCTCCAGAGCCTTGAGCGCCGGACCACTGACAGTCGGCCCCCGACTCCATTGCTGCGCCGGCCACTCCTCGGCCCAGGCCGGCAAGCAGAGGTACACCAGTAACGCCAGCAGAATCGGAGCCTTGGCCATGGATGACACTCGAACAACGTCAGTGGCCGAGCCTAGTCCAGGCTGATGACAGTTTCACTGCAAGTGCCCCCGTTTGTTGGAGCTGGCTGGCCAGCGCAGACGTCATCGAGCCTTGTGCGAGGCTCTCGGGCCCTTTCGCCGGCAAGCCGGTTCCTAGGCAAGGGGACGCCGTTGCTGAAACGAGGCCAGGGCTTTGGCCAGGCGTTGTTCCCGGGCGCTGGCCGCCAGGTCCAGCAGGGCCTGGTCACGGGACCATTGGTTGCGCCAATGCTCGGGGCCATTAGCGAATGCGGCGTCGATTTCAGGCCGCAATACCTGGAACTGCGTGAACAAACCAGCCAATAGAATGTGCCCGCCACTCAAGGAGGGATTCTGCCGACTGACTTCGGCACAACCTGCAAGCAACCCCAGTACCTGCAACTGCAAGGGCTGCGGCCAGCCGCTGTCCTGCCCCACGCCATACAGCCAGGCGAGCATGGCGCTCAGGACATAGATGTCCTCCAGGGTGCGGAAGGGTTTGACATAGGCGTCCCAGCCATCGCCGGCCAGCAGTTCGCAGGCGGCGTTTTCCAGCAGCAGGCAGCCGTGGCTGATCTCCGGCATCAGGGCGATGGCGGGCAGGGTCTGGACCTTGACCCCAGGTTCCCCGGCATAGACCACGGTCAGGCGCAAGGTCGCCCGCTCACCCGGGGCCTCGCTGCGGGCCGCCACCAACAGCCAGTCGGCGGCATCGCCAGCGGTCACGAAATCCTTGCGCCCCTGCAGGCGCAGATCCTCCAGCCGGGTCTGCATGTCCGCCGGACGCAGGCTGCGGCGCTCAGTCGCGCACATAGCCCCCAGGCTTTGCGGCGCACTGGGCCACAACATGCGCAACGCCGCCTGGTAGCCCACCAGGAACGCCAGCCCCGGAGTCTCCATCAGACGGCCGCCGAGCACCGCCAGTTCGAAGGGCGTAACACTGCCCAAATGGGCCAGCAAAGCCCCGTAGCCCTCGGCCAGATCGGGGTTGACGGGCAGTCGGTCACGGCTCTCGAGCAGGGCTTGCCAGGGCATTCGAAGATCCTCAGGGGCTGTCATATAAGCATCACCAAAGCTTCATGGCGATGACACCGGGGCTACATAGCCTGACTTTGCACAACAAAGTCGATTGGCTGCAACCCAAGGCGGGTCGGTAGCCCGCACGGAGATTCACGATGACTCAGATCGCCCGCATCAGCGACACCGGCACTGAACGCCGCCTGCAAGCCGAACGCCTGATCGGCGCCCAGGCCCTGCAAGAAGCCCAGGCCCTGCGTTTCAACGTCTTCAGCGGCGAGTTCAACGCCAAGCTCAAGGGCGCGGAATGGGGTCTGGACATGGATGACTATGATGTTCACTGCAGCCACATCGGTGTACGCGACTTGAACACCGGGCGTCTGGTGGCCACCACCCGCCTGCTGGACCATCAGGCCGCCAGCAGCCTGGGACGCTTCTACAGCGAGGAAGAGTTCAGCCTGCACGGCCTGGCGCACCTCAAGGGCCCCATCCTGGAAATCGGCCGCACCTGTGTCGACCCGGCCTATCGCAACGGCGGCACCATCGCCGTGCTCTGGGGCGAGCTGGCGGAAGTGCTCAATCAGGGCGGCTACAGCTACCTGATGGGGTGCGCCAGCATCCCCATGCAGGACGGCGGCATCCAGGCCCAGGCCATCATGCAACGGCTGCGCGAGCGCTACCTGAGTACCGAACACCTGCGGGCCGAGCCGAAGCACCCGCTGCCCAGCCTGGATATTCCTTCCAATGTCATCGCCGAGATGCCGCCACTGCTCAAGGCCTACATGCGCCTGGGGGCGAAGATCTGCGGCGAACCCTGCTGGGACCAGGACTTCCAGGTCGCCGACGTGTTCATCCTGCTCAAGCGCGACGAGTTGTGCCCGCGTTATGCACGGCACTTCAAGGCGGCGGTCTGATGCGCCGGCTGCGGGTCTACGGGCGCATCGCCCGGGTACTGCTGGTGGTCGCGCTGGGCCTGAGCATGGCCAGTATCTTCGGCTTGCTGGAACGCCTGGGGGTCGCCAACTCCATGGTTCGGCGCCAGCGCTGGTCGCGGTTCTTCATGGCTCGCCTGAGCAATGCCCTGCCGTTTCGGGTCACGGTGCACGGCGAGTTGCCTCGCCAGCCGATGCTCTGGGTCAGCAATCACGTGTCCTGGACCGATATTCCACTGCTGGGCATGTTGACGCCGCTGTCGTTCCTGTCCAAGGCCGAGGTGCGCACCTGGCCGGTGGCGGGCTGGCTGGCGGCCAAGGCCGGCAGCCTGTTCATCCGTCGAGGGGCCGGTGACAGCCAACTGATCCGCAAGCAGATGACCCGACACCTGCAGGAGCAGCACCCGTTGCTGCTGTTTCCTGAAGGCACCACCACCGACGGCCGTGCCCTGCGCACCTTCCACGGCCGCCTGCTGGCCAGCGCCATCGATGCCGAGGTGTCCCTGCAACCGGTGGCGATCCGTTACTTGCGCGATGGCCAGATCGATACCCTGGCTCCTTTCATTGGCGACGACGACCTGCTCTCGCACCTGATGCGGCTGTTTGCCAACGACCGGGGCCAGGTGGAGATTCATGTGCTCAAGCCGATTGCCTGCCAGGGCCAGGAACGTGCGGCGCTGGCCTTTCAGGCCCAGCAAGCCGTACAGAAAGCCCTGTTCGGTGAGGTCATACAGCCCGCCGAACCACGCCGCAACGGCGAACTGGTCGCGGCCTGAAACTCGCTGTAGGAACCGGCTTGCCGGCGAAAAGGCCTTCAAGCCTGGCGCCACTCATGAAGGCGCCTTCGCTGGCAAGCAAGCGCCTCCCGGTGGAACGTTCGTCAGGGCAACTGGGTGTGCTGCGCGGCGAATGCCTGCAACTGCGGGTAGAAGGCTCGGAAATCTTCGCTCAAGGGCTGATACAGCCGCTCCAGCTCGATCATCGCTGCAGTCAATTCCTCTGGCCGTGACAAGCGTCGGGCAATGCCCCGCAAGACCTGCTCCAACACCGCGAAATCCCGATAGGAACCCAGCCAGTCATCAGCAGCCATGTACGGCGCAATCTGCGCCAGACGCGCCGGCAGTTGCGGCTCGGCCGCCAGCACCCGGTACACCTCGGCGGTGAACAGCGGCAAGGGACGATCGGCGTAATGAGCCCAGTCACGGGCCAGGCAGTGGTCGAAGAATACGTCGATGACGATGCCGGCATAGCGCCGCCGGGTCAGGGAGAAACGCGACAGTGCCGCCGTCACCCGAGGATGGCTGTCGGTGTAGGTATCGATGCGCCGATGCAGCTGGATCGCCGCCTCGACCTCGGGGGCAAACTGCCCTTGCAGGCGGCCTTTGACGAAATCGCCATACAGGCTGCCGAGTAATTGACCCGGACGCTGGCCGCCAAGGTGTAGATGTGCGAGATAATTCATTCGCGCAGCTTAGCACCGCGCCCAACATATCGTTATAACCCGATATACCGATAAGCAATGATTTAAGATCAAAATCATATTGGTATATCGCGAAATAACGATTTAAATTTCGCCTCATCGCGATACAACGTTTTATGGAAAACGAGCACCGCCATGTCCCTCGACCTCGACGAAATAATAAAAGCCCTGGCACATCCGGTTCGCAGGGAAATCCTGCACTGGCTGAAAGACCCGACAGTCGAATTTCCCGATCAGGCTCACAGCAATGAGCACGGCGTCTGTGCCGGACAGATCGATCAACGCTGCGGCCTGTCGCAGTCGACCGTGTCCGCCCACCTCGCCACGTTGCAACGCGCAGGCCTGATCAGCAGCCGGAAAGTCGGCCAATGGCATTTTTTCAAACGCAATGAGGAAGTCATCCAGCAGTTCCTCACGCAAATGAGCCAACAGCTCTGATCTGACAAGGACCCGACAATGCCCCTTTCACTCATCATCCTGGCCTTGAGTGCCTTCGCCATCGGCACCACCGAGTTCGTCATCATGGGGCTTTTGCCCGATGTGGCGGCGGACCTCGGGGTGTCGATTCCCGGTGCCGGCTGGCTGGTGACCGGCTACGCCCTGGGTGTGGCCATCGGCGCGCCGTTCATGGCCCTGGCCACCGCACGGCTGCCACGCAAGGCAGCCCTGGTAGCACTGATGGGGATCTTCATTGTCGGCAACCTGCTGTGTGCACTGGCCAGTGATTACAACGTGCTGATGTTCGCCCGGGTAATCACGGCGCTGTGCCACGGTGCCTTCTTCGGCATCGGTTCAGTGGTGGCCGCCGGCCTGGTGCCCGCCAACAAGCGCGCCTCGGCCGTGGCCCTGATGTTCACCGGCCTGACCCTGGCCAACGTACTCGGCGTGCCCCTGGGTACTGCCCTGGGCCAGGCAGCCGGCTGGCGTTCGACCTTCTGGGCGGTGACGGTCATCGGTGTGGTGGCGCTGATCGGCCTGCTGCGCTTTTTGCCGGCCAAGCGCGATGAGGAAAAACTCGACATGGGTGCGGAACTGGCGGCCCTCAAGGGCGCGGGGATCTGGCTATCCCTGAGCATGACCGCACTGTTCGCCGCGTCGATGTTCACCCTCTTCACCTACGTTGCGCCGCTGCTCGGCGACGTCACCGGCGTCTCGCCCCGGGGCGTGACCTGGACCCTGCTGCTGATCGGCCTGGGCCTGACCCTGGGCAACATCATCGGCGGCAAGCTGGCGGACAAGCGCCTGGGCGCCACCCTGATCGGCGTGTTCGCGGCCATGGCCGTGGTCTCCACCGTACTGACCTGGACCAGCGTGGCGTTGATTCCCACCGAGATCACTCTGTTCCTCTGGGCCACCGCTTCGTTTGCTGCGGTGCCGGCCTTGCAGGTCAATGTGGTGACCTTCGGCAAAGCCGCACCCAACCTGGTTTCGACCCTGAACATCGGCGCTTTCAACATCGGCAACGCCCTGGGCGCCTGGGTCGGCGGCAGCGTCATCGCCCACGGTTTCGGCCTGACCAGCGTGCCCCTGGCGGCGGCGGTCCTGGCGATCCTGGCCCTGCTGGTGACGCTGATTACCTTTCGCCAGGGCGGCAACGCCGAACTGGCTGCTGCAACCCACTGATCCGTTCCTTTCCTATATAGAAGGCTGTATTCCATGACCACTCTCTTTGATCCGATCAAGATCGGCGACCTCGAGCTGTCCAACCGCATCATCATGGCCCCACTGACCCGCTGCCGCGCCGACGCCGGCCGCGTGCCCAATGCGCTGATGGCCGAGTACTACGTGCAGCGGGCCTCCGCTGGCCTGATCCTCAGCGAGGCCACCTCGGTGACCCCAATGGGGGTGGGCTACCCGGACACCCCCGGCATCTGGTCCAACGACCAGGTGCGTGGCTGGGCCAATGTAACCAAGGCCGTGCACGGCGCTGGCGGCAAGATCTTCCTGCAGCTGTGGCACGTGGGGCGGATTTCCCACCCGTCCTACCTGGACGGTGAAACGCCAGTGGCGCCAAGCGCCATCCAGCCCAAGGGCCATGTCAGCCTGGTGCGTCCACTGGCCGACTACCCAACCCCGCGAGCCCTGGAAACCGCTGAGATCGCCGACATCGTCGACGCTTACCGGGTCGGTGCGGAAAACGCCAAGGCCGCCGGTTTCGACGGTGTGGAAATCCACGGCGCCAACGGTTACCTGCTGGATCAGTTCCTGCAAAGCAGCACCAACCAGCGTACCGACCAGTACGGCGGTTCTCTGGAGAACCGTGCCCGCCTGCTGCTGGAAGTCACCGACGCCGCCATCGAGGTCTGGGGCGCTGGCCGAGTGGGCGTGCACCTGGCACCCCGTGCCGACTCCCATGACATGGGCGACGACAACCTGGCAGAGACGTTCACCTACGTAGCCCGCGAGTTGGGCAAACGCGGCATCGCCTTTATCTGCTCCCGCGAGAAAGAAGGCGCCGACAGCCTGGGCCCGCAGTTGAAAGCGGCTTTCGGTGGCCCCTACATCGCCAACGAGCGCTTCACCAAGGACAGCGCCAATGCCTGGCTGGCCGCCGGCAAGGCTGACGCCGTTGCGTTCGGTGTACCTTTCATCGCCAACCCGGACCTGCCGGCCCGCTTGAAGGCCGATGCGCCCTTGAATGAGGCGCATCCGGAAACCTTCTACGGCAAGGGCCCAGTGGGCTACATCGACTACCCGGCGCTGTAAGCCTGCCTCTGTAAATAGAAAGCCCCGACTCTCGCGAGCCGGGGCTTTTCTTTGAGTGCCAGGATTAACGCTTGCGTTGAGTCCAGGCCACCGCCAGGCCGCTCAGGCAGATCACCGCAATCCCGATAAGGCCGTAGCGGTCCGGGGTATGGTCGAAGATCAGGTAGCCATACAGGCCAGCGAACAGTATCTGTCCGTAGCTGAAAGGCGCCAGCATCGCCGGCGCGGCATGACGGAAGGCCTGGGTCAGCAGCATATGGCCAAGCATGCCGCAGGTGCCGAGGCCGATCATGAACAGGCCGTGAATAAAGCTTGGCGTGCTCCAGAAAAACGGCAACAACGCGCTCATGATCAGGCTGTTGAAGATCCCGGTCAGGAAGTTGCTGGTAGTCGGGCTGTCGATGCCGCTGAGCTTGCGGGTGAGCAACTGATAAAAGCCGAAGCACAGCGCCGACCCCAGGGGCAGCAGGATCGCCGGAGTGAAGAGAACGCCACCAGGGCGCACCACGATCAGCACCCCGACGAAGCCCGCGAGCACCGCCAGCCATTGTCCACGGCTGACCCGCTCGCCCAGGAACGGCACAGACAAGGCCGTGACCAGCAAGGGCGCAAGAAAGTTGACCGCGGTAGCTTCCGCCAGGGGGATATAGCGCAGGCCAGTGGTGAACAGCAGGCTGGTGCCGATCAGGCACAAGGCCCGGAGCAGTTGCAGGCCGGGACGCTTGGTTCGTACCACCGCGGAAAAACCGCTGCGAGGCACGAACACCACCAGCATCAGCAAGGTATGAACCACGTAACGAGCCCAGACCACCATGACGATGGGGTAAAAGGCCGAGAGATATTTGGACAGCGTGTCGTGACTGGCGAAGAGCAGAACCGCCAGACAAATCAGGGCGATCCCCTTGATTGGCTGTTCTGCGCCTTTGAACGGTGAAGGGTTCACACTCATTCACACACCCGCAACAAAATCACTACAAAATACGTAGCTCGCTATCTATCAAGATGCAGCCAGCCCGTATATAAAAGCACCCCATCGCGATCCGGCGAGCGCGGTAATGAATCTCCCTCGCCGTAAATCTTGACATAACTGGACTCAATTACGCATTTTGTCTTAATGACGCAGGTTCGGGCTCAAGTGCAGCATGTCCAGCCCGATGTCGATCCAGCGCTCTGCCTCGGTGTGCAGAGCGAAGCTGTCAGGGGCCAGCAGCCATTGATAAAGGATGCCATCGATAAAGGCCCGCATGCTGATAGCCGCTCGCATAGTGTCGAGATTTTCGGGCAATTGCCCACGATTCACTGCATTGGTCAGCGCCAACTCGATACGCAGGTTGCAGTCCAGGCTGGCGGCACGACGCTGGCGACGCAGGTCGCACATTTCATCGGTGAATTCGCACTTATGAAACAGAATTTCATTAATGCGTCGGGTTTTCGGGTCCAGGGCAACTTGATGAAACAAATGAATGAGCAACTTGCGCATCCAGCCCAACGGATCCATTTCATCTACATTTTCACTGGCGGCAGCCATCTCATCCAAGGGTTCACGCAGGCTGTCGAGCATGGCCTGCACCAGATCGGCCTTATTGCTGAAGTGCCAATAGATGGCACCCCGAGTCACCCCTGCCAGCGCCGCGATATCGGCCAGGGTGGTACGCGCCACGCCACGCTCGTAAAAGGCCTTTTCGGCGGCCTCGAGTATCTGGCTGCGAGTTTCTTGAGCTTCCTCTTTGGTACGACGGACCATGGCAGTAAAACCTCGATCAGGATCTTTCAGCGATGCGTGAAGACCTTCTGAATAAATATGGAACGGCATCTCGAGTGCCGTTTGCCCAACCTACAATTCAACACCTACAGGGGCTTTTGTAACCGGATGGGTACGCCGCCAGGGTATTTACAAACAACCATGAACGTAAGTATATTCCTTAGCAAGCTACTAATCCACTCAGCCAACTCTTTTTACCCTTCCACTTTTCTTGTGCGCATCTTGCGTGCCTGACCCGAGGATCTTCATGCAACTCAAGCCAGCTGTTACCGCTCTGGTCACTGCCGTCGCCCTGGCATCGCTGCTCAGCGGATGTAAAAAGGAAGAGGCGGCGCCAGCCCCTCAAGCCCCTCAGGTCGGCGTCGTTACCCTGCAACCACAAGCCTTTACCTTGACTTCCGAACTCCCGGGCCGGACCACCGCTTTCCGCATCGCCGAAGTTCGCCCACAGGTAAACGGGATCATTCTCAAGCGTCTGTTCAAAGAAGGCGGAGATGTTAAGGAAGGTCAGCAGCTTTATCAGATCGATCCATCGGTCTATGAGGCAACGCTGAAGAGCGCCGAGGCCAATCTGCAATCGACCAAGTCGATTGCAGATCGCTACAAGCAATTGGTCGATGAGCAGGCCGTGAGCCGCCAGGAATACGACACCGCCGTGGCCAACCGTCTGCAATCGGAAGCCTCCCTGCAAAGTGCCCAGATCAACCTGCGCTTCACCAAAGTGCTGTCGCCCTTGACCGGCCGCATTGGCCGCTCCTCGGTAACCGAAGGCGCCTTGGTCAGCAACGGCCAGGCCAATGCCATGGCAGTGATCCAGCAGTTGGACCCGATCTACGTCGACGTCACCCAGTCCTCGGTTGAGCTGCTGGAACTGCGCCGCGAGCTGGAAAGCGGTCGCCTGCAGAAAGTGGGCGACAACGCCGCCAAGGTCAAACTGACTCTGGAAGACGGCAGCCAGTACAAGCTCGACGGCAAGCTGGAGTTCTCCGAAGTCTCGGTGGATGAAACCACCGGTTCGGTGACCCTGCGCGCCGTGTTCCCCAACCCCCAGCACACCCTGTTGCCGGGCATGTTCGTCCACGCCCAGCTGCAAGCTGGGGTCAACAGTGCAGCGATCCTGGCCCCACAACAAGGCGTGACCCGCGACCTGAAAGGCACCCCGACCGCCCTGGTGGTTGGCCCGGACAACAAGGTCGAGCTGCGCCAGCTCAAGGCCAGCCGCACCGTCGGTAGCCAGTGGCTGGTGGAAGATGGCCTGAAAGCTGGTGATCGGCTGATCACCGAAGGCCTGCAATTCGTCAAGCCGGGCATTGAAGTCAAGGCCAGCGAAGCGACCAATGTAGCAACCAAGAACCCGGCCCCTGCACAGGCAACTGACAAAGCTGCAGGCGGCAAAGGGGAGTAAACCATGTCGAAATTTTTTATCGACCGTCCGATTTTCGCCTGGGTAATTGCCCTGGTGATCATGTTGGTCGGGGCTCTATCGATCCTCAAATTGCCGATCAACCAGTACCCGAGCATCGCCCCTCCGGCGATTGCGATCTCCGTGACCTACCCAGGCGCTTCTGCACAGACCGTGCAGGACACCGTGGTCCAGGTGATCGAGCAGCAGCTCAACGGTATCGACAACCTGCGTTACGTGTCCTCGGAAAGTAACTCCGACGGCAGCATGACCATCACCGCCACCTTCGAGCAGGGCACCAACTCGGACACCGCGCAGGTCCAGGTACAGAACAAGCTCAACCTGGCCACCCCGCTGCTGCCGCAAGAAGTGCAGCAACAGGGTATCCGCGTAACCAAGGCAGTGAAGAACTTCCTGCTGGTGATCGGCGTGGTTTCCGAGGACGGCAGCATGTCCAAGGACGACCTGTCGAACTACATCGTGTCGAACATGCAGGACCCGATCTCGCGGACCGCGGGTGTGGGTGACTTCCAGGTGTTCGGTGCCCAGTACGCCATGCGGATCTGGCTCGACCCGGCCAAGCTGAACAACTTCAACCTGACCCCGGTGGACGTGAAGACCGCGGTTGCCGCGCAGAACGTCCAGGTGTCCTCCGGCCAGCTCGGTGGCCTGCCCGCCCTGCCCGGCCAGCAGCTGAACGCCACCATCATCGGCAAGACTCGCCTGCAGACGGCCGAGCAGTTCAAGGCAATCCTGCTCAAGGTCAACAAGGACGGTTCGCAAGTACGCCTGGGTGATGTTGCCGATGTAGCACTGGGCGGCGAAAACTACGCCATCAGCGCCCAGTTCAACGGCAAGCCGGCTTCCGGTCTGGCGGTGAAACTGGCCAACGGCGCCAACGCCCTGGACACCGCCAAGGCGCTGCGCAAGACCATCAGCGACCTGGAACCCTTCTTCCCGCAAGGCATGAAGGTGGTGTTCCCGTACGACACCACGCCAGTGGTGACCGAATCCATCAAGGGTGTGGTTGAAACCCTGGTGGAAGCGATTGTCCTGGTGTTCCTGGTGATGTTCCTGTTCCTGCAGAACTTCCGCGCCACGGTGATCACCACCATGACGGTGCCGGTGGTCCTGCTGGGGACCTTCGGCATCCTCGCGGCGGCCGGCTTCAGCATTAACACCCTGACCATGTTCGGTATGGTGCTGGCCATCGGCTTGCTGGTGGACGACGCCATCGTCGTGGTGGAAAACGTCGAGCGGGTGATGCACGAGGAAGGTCTGTCACCCAAGGAAGCGACGAAGAAATCCATGGGCCAGATCCAGGGCGCCCTGGTGGGTATCGCCCTGGTGCTGTCCGCGGTACTGCTGCCGATGGCGTTCTTCAGCGGCTCCACGGGCGTGATCTACAAACAGTTCTCGATCACCGTGGTGTCGGCCATGGCCCTGTCGGTGCTGGTGGCCCTGATCTTCACCCCGGCCCTATGCGCCACCATGCTCAAGCCTGTGGTTGCGGGGCAGAATCACGAGAAGCGCGGCTTCTTCGGCTGGTTCAACCGCACCTTCGATCGCAGCGTGAAAAGCTACGAGCGCGGCGTCGGCAACATGCTGCGCCACAAGGTCCCGTACCTGCTGGCCTACGTATTGATCGTCCTGGGCATGATCTGGCTGTTCACCCGCATCCCGACCGCGTTCCTGCCGGAAGAAGACCAGGGCGTTCTGTTCGCCCAGGTACAGACCCCAGCCGGCTCCAGTGCCGAACGGACCCAAGTGGTGGTGGACGAGATGCGCGCCTACCTGCTGGACAAGGAAAAGGACACCGTGGCTTCGGTGTTCACCGTGAACGGCTTCAACTTCGCCGGTCGCGGCCAGAGCTCGGGCATGGCCTTCATCATGCTCAAGCCCTGGGGCGAGCGCTCCGCAGAAAACAGCGTGTTCAACCTGGCGGCCCGCGCCCAGCAGCACTTCTTCAGCTTCCGTGACGCGATGGTGTTCGCCTTCGCCCCTCCGGCGGTACTGGAGTTGGGTAACGCCACCGGTTTCGACGTGTTCCTCCAGGACCGCGCCGGTATCGGCCACGAGAAACTCATGGCGGCACGCAACCAGTTCCTCGGCATGGCCGCCCAGAGCAAGGTGCTGTCCCAGGTGCGTCCGAACGGCCTGAACGATGAACCGCAGTACCAGTTGACCATCGATGACGAGCGCGCCAGTGCCTTGGGCGTGACCCTCACCGATATCAACAACACCCTGTCGATTGCCCTGGGCAGTAGCTACGTCAACGACTTCATCGACCGCGGTCGGGTGAAGAAGGTCTACATCCAGGGTCAGGCCGGTGCTCGCATGAGCCCTGAAGACCTGAAGAAGTGGTACGTACGCAACAGCGCCGGGACCATGGTGCCGTTCTCCGCCTTCGCCAAGGGCGAGTGGATCTACGGTTCGCCGAAACTGGCCCGTTACAACGGCGTGGAAGCCATGGAAGTCCTCGGTGCTCCAGCCCCTGGCTACAGTACCGGTGAGGCCATGGCCGAAGTCGAAGCCATTGCCGCCAAGCTGCCACCGGGTGTGGGCATCTCCTGGACCGGCCTGTCCTATGAGGAACGCCTGTCGGGTTCCCAGGCTCCAGCGCTGTACGCCTTGTCCCTGCTGATGGTGTTCCTGTGTCTGGCAGCCCTGTATGAAAGCTGGTCGATTCCGATCGCGGTCATGCTGGTGGTGCCTCTGGGGATCATCGGTGCACTGATGGCCACCAGCCTGCGGGGTCTGTCCAACGACGTGTACTTCCAGGTGGGGCTGTTGGTGACCATCGGCCTGGCGGCGAAAAACGCCATTCTGATCGTCGAGTTCGCCAAGGAACTGCACGAGCAGGGCCGCTCCCTGGTGGACGCGGCGGTGGAAGCCTGCCGTATGCGTCTGCGGCCGATCATCATGACCTCCCTGGCCTTCGTCCTCGGGGTTGTGCCACTGGCCATCTCCACCGGCGCCGGCTCGGGCAGCCAGCATGCGATCGGTACCGGGGTGATTGGCGGTATGCTCACCGCGACGATCCTGGCGATCTTCTGGGTGCCATTGTTCTTCGTCACCGTGTCGTCCATGGGCCGCAGGAAAGCGGACCAATCAGAAACTACTGCAACTGCTAATGAGGCTGGCCAATGAGCAAGTCGCTACTCTCCCTGGCAATCACCGCCATCGCGCTAAGTGGTTGCTCGCTGATACCGGATTATCAGCGACCGCAAGCGCCGGTGGCGGCGCAATTCCCCCAAGGCCCTGCCTACTCGCCCAAGGAGGCCGCCAACGTGGCGGCCGCCGAACAGGGCTGGCGGCAGTTCTTCCATGACCCGGCGTTGCAGCAGCTGATCCAGACTGCACTGGAAAACAACCGCGACCTCAAAGTCGCGGCGCTGAACATCGATGCCTATGCCGCGCAGTACCAGATCCAGCGGGCTGACCTGTTCCCTGCGGTTTCGGCCAACGCCAGCGGTAGTCGCCAGCGTACTCCAGCACGCATGTCGCAGACCGGCGAAGCCGGGATCACCAGCCAGTACTCGGCCACCGTGGGCGTCAGCGCCTATGAGCTGGACCTGTTCGGCCGGGTTCGCAGCCTGAGCGAACAAGCCCTGCAGACCTACTTCTCCAGCGAAGAGGCCCGGCGCAGCACCCAGATCAGCCTGGTGGCCAGCGTGGCCAATGCCTACATGACCTGGCAGGCCGACAAGGAACTGCTGAAACTGACCCAGGACACCCTCGGTGCCTACGAGGAAAGCTACCGGCTGACCTCCCGCAGCAACGAAGTGGGCGTGGCCTCGGCACTGGACCTGAGTCAGGCGCGAACCTCGGTGGAAAACGCCCGGGTGCAACTGGCCCGTTACACCCGCCAGGTGGCCCAGGATGAAAACAGCCTGACGCTGCTGCTGGGCACGGCGATTCCGAGCAATCTGCCGGCGGCCCAGCCGCTGTCGGCCAATCTGTTGAGCGAGCTGCCGGCCGGCCTGCCGTCGGAACTGCTGCAACGGCGTCCGGACATCCTCGAAGCCGAGTACAAGCTCAAAGCAGCCAACGCCAATATCGGCGCGGCGCGGGCGGCGTTCTTCCCGAGCATCAGCCTGACGGCCAACGCCGGCACCTTGAGCCCGGACCTTTCCGGGCTGTTCAAGGGTGGTTCGGGAACCTGGCTGTTCCAGCCGCAGATCAATCTGCCAATCTTCAACGCCGGCAGCCTGCGGGCCAGCCTGGACTACTCGAAGATCCAGAAAGACATCACCGTGGCCCAGTACGAAAAATCCATCCAGACCGCCTTCCAGGAAGTCTCCGATGGCTTGGCCGCACGCCAGACCTACAACCAGCAGTTGCAGGCCCAGCGTGACTTCGTCAACGCCAACCAGGACTACTACCGCCTGGCCGAGCGTCGCTATCGCATCGGGGTCGACAGCAACCTGACCTTCCTCGACGCCCAGCGCTCGCTGTTCAGTGCCCAGCAGGCCTTGATCACCGATCGCCTGTCGCAGCTGACCAGCGAGGTCAACCTGTACAAGGCCCTCGGCGGCGGCTGGAGCGAACAGACCGCGAAGAACGAGCCACTGGCTGAAAAGGCCCCGGCGCTGCACCTGTTCTGAAGCACAGTCTGTGCGTATGAAAAACCCACCTGACGGTGGGTTTTTTATGCCTCGCGCGCCCTCCCCTCAGCCGCCGGCACCATTGAGCAGGAACACCGGCTCGCGCAGGTAATCCAGGCCCAGTCGGGTTTCGAAGGTCTCGTCGCGCAAGGCTGCCGTGGTGCAGCTCTTGAGCCCCAGCGCCGTGGCCACCAAGGCGAAGCTCTGGCTCAGGTGGCCGCAGTCCATCAAGGCCACGCGCAAGGCCCGGCTGCCCGGGTATTTCCAGGCCAGGCGCTCAAGCCGCGCGGTGGACAGAAACACCACGGCGGCCTTGCTGATCCAGTCCTGCTCGCCACAGGCTGCGCCAATCCACTCCCCGGGGTCCTCTCGCGACAGCAGTTCAAGCCCGTGCCGACGCACCGAATAGTGGTACAACCCTGCCTCGAAGCCCTGCACATTGAGCAAGATCGGATAGACCTCGATGGCATGCAGAGAGCCGCCGGACGCCGAGGTTTTCTTCAGGAAGAAGTCGCCCATGGGGTTGCGGCGCATCTGGGTAGCGCCCCAGGTGTAATACAGCAGCAGGGACAACTGCCGGGCGCTCAAGGGCGAACCGTCGAAGGTCCGGCAAGTCTCGCGATCGCTCAAGGTATCCATCAGGCCCTGCTGACCCAACGCCGGTGCAGATGCCACCAGAGGATTGTCCAGGGCAAGGAACGGGTGAGAAAAGTAGTCCTTGAACGCCGATGGCTGACGCTGCTGCAACGCCTTGCCAGCCAGCTGTTCTTCCATCTGCGCCACACTGATGTAGGGCGTAGCGGTTTGAGTGCGAGTCCCCAGGTAGAAATCCAGGGCGTCCTGCCAATGGGCCCAGATATCGCCGGCGTCCTCGGGCTCGGCAAGGCCTTGGGACTGCCCGGGCTGCAACAGGCCCAACTCAATCAGCTCCTGGAGCACCGCCAGGCTCTCGCCCTGCAACGCGCCGGGTAGCAAGAGTGCGCTGTCCAGGGTCCGCGGGCAGAGAAAATGCCGTACCAGCGGCAAAAACTCCGTCGACAACTCCAGGTCCAGGCCGCGCCGACGATCGCGCAGGGAAAAGGCCTGATGGGCGAAACCGAGCCAGGTCCCCGGCCGCAGTTCGAACAAGCTCTGGCCATCCACCGCGCCAACCGTCGGGGCCGGCACACTGGCAACAGGCGCGGCCTGCCAGAACAGAGGTTCGGGCCGCAGGGCCTTGATCTCCTTGATCAGCGCCGACAATTGCGGGTCCTCGGCTCGATCGGCAATGTCCCACTCGATGGTGACCGCCTTGAGCGGCGCACACTGCAAGAGTTGGCGCAATATGTCCCAGTCCCGGCGCGGATCGCCGATATGCACCTCAATCAGACGTTGCAGCGGCAATGAGCGCAGGTAATCGCGCAAGTCGTAGCCCAGGGCCCTGGCCGTGCTGATGGCGCTGTCCAGGTCCAGAAGAAAGCCACTGTCACTGCGCTCGACCACACTGCAAATGAACCCGCCTTCGGAGAGTTCCTGGCCAATGTCCATGGAAAACAGCCGGGGGGCGTTCTCCAGCACCAGGGGGGTCCGGGTGAAGGCCTGCAGCTCGATGGCATTGGCCACCACCGTATCGGCCACTTCACGGGCCAGGCTCGGCAGAATGAAATGCTGGGTATCACCCCCCTGAAACCGTGACCAGGAAATATGCTCCGCCAGCCAGGGGGATGAGGTTCGATCGCACAGACGACGGGTCATGCGCAAAAACTCCCGATCCATCTCAATACCGACGCTACCCAGGGACAGGCTGGAAGAATGCAGCAGCACCGGCACCCGTCCGCCCAGCTCATTCAGCCGCGGCTGCAGAATGCAGTGGGTGGGCTGGAATTCCAGGTAATCGAAGTACGGCAGCCCTTCATCCAGAATCCGCTCGATGGTGGGATCGAGCCCTGCTGAGCCGGCCCCGGCGCCATGTGGCAAATGATATTCCAGCCCCACCCCGGCTTCGGGGAAACGTGAAGAATCGAAGTTTTGCATGTCCGCCTCCCTGGCTCAGGCCGTCAGGTGCAGGGGCGCGGCAACGGTGCTGGCACCTTCGCCTCGACTCAGCAACCCGGCATGACGACGCTCCAGCCGATGCACTTCCTGCATCAGGTTACCCAGCAGTTCCCGCCCTTGCGCGGTGAAGCCCGGTGCGGTTTCAAAATCCGCCAGCGCCTTGCTCAAGCCCCGCAGGATAAACAACATGCGCTGCTCGGCCCGGCGCATTTCCTCTGCCGGACGGGCCTGGACCCGCTCCAGGTACTTGACCAGGGCGATGTAGACGTAGAAGGCATGGAAGTAGCCATACAAGTCACGCTGCTGCCCCGACCAGGGCAAGGAATACAGGGCTTCTTTGGAGGCGTGGGGCTCCACCACCGCAGCGACTTCAACGATGTTGTACAGCAGCTGATGGGTCGCTTCATGCACCAGCGACTCTTCCATATCGAGTATCGAGTTGTCCCGGCTCGACAGCAGGATCACCCCGGTATAACGGGACGCCGAGCAACTGCGAAAACTGCCGTCGGGCAAATAGCACACGGCCTTGACCAGCACTTGCCACTGTTCATGACAGGCCGGCCAGGTGTGCTTGATCCGCAGCAGGGCAAGCTGCATGACGTCCTTGAAAAAGGCTTTGGAATAACCCGCCCGCTCCAGCTGACGCCGGGTTTGCTCATCTGGCGGATAGTCATAACTGGGCGGCGTGACCTGGGTGATCAACGGGTCGACATCGAATCGATAAACCGGCGGGTATTGCTCATCGACCTGTGCATCCTGCGAAGCTTCGATCCGTTGCAGAACTTGCGCAAACTCCAGCAGCCTGGCTTTAACTTCAGCATCATCCAGCGTCTTTCCGGTCAACAGATAGTTAACATCACGAAACGTCAGAATGCTCCAGATCTGAAACACTGGATGGGCGATAAGTTTGGCGCGAGCACTGGGCGGAGACAGAATAATATCCAGCGCCTGTTTAAAAAAAAGATTCAACGCAGAGTCGGCGACAAACAACTTTGACAGCTCGGCATATAACGCGACAAACATCGTATAACGATTCTTTTCGACTTGCTCCTGTAACTTTAAAAAACGTTCCGGCTCGCTGTCCGGGAGAAAAGTAGTGCCCTGAAATAGCTCATCAATGGAAAGTTCTGGTTGCTGACTGTTAACGCTGTCCATGGTTCAACCTTCCCTTAAGGTCACGGCAAGGGCTTGCTCATCGTCAGGCTGGCGACTTCATAGCCCAGCAGTTCATAAAGACGACGCGCCCCTAGGTTGTGCCCGAAGACATGCAAACGCATCTCGTCACACCCCCACTCACGCGCCGCCGACTCACCGGCCAGCAGCGTCTGCCTGGCGTAACCCCGGCGACGTTCGATCGGTTCGATATAAAGATCGAGGATGAAGGCAATCCGTCGAGAGCCCACCTGGCGCTCGGCGATCCACAACTCGCCCACCGCCCGTCCCGCACACAGCGCCCGCCACAAGTGATTGTGCGTACTCAGACGCCCCTGCGGCAGCAACTGGCGGAACACCTCTGCCGCCTGGAGCGACGCCTGCTCCGGCAACCACTCACCGGCCGCCACCATGCCGGCGGCGTATTCATCCAGGGCTCGCTGGGCGAAACGACTGAAGTCGGCTTCCTGCATCGACACCAGGGTGATGGACACGGACAGGCACTCCACGATGACCTTGAATCCCGGTTCCGGTGTGCCGCACTGATGAAAACTTGAGCGCGGCACACCGGACTGCACACGCCTGGCTCAGTCCATGCGCGCCTGTTGCTGTTGAGTGTCAAAGATTGCCGCGACACCAATTTTGTCGCGAATCGCCGAACCGGCGCTGGTCAGTTTTGCCGTATCGATACTTTTCACTGCACCCACTTCGGTAACACTCAGGTGCACACCGATACCTTTGGCCGCTGCTTCTGGGTCCTTTTGCAACTGTGCGGCGAACTCCTTATCCAGAAGTGCGCGACCGACTACCGACGCCAAGCGTTCCTGATTGACTCTCGTACTCATGGTATTTCTCCTTGTATATTCACAACACGATAAAAAGCCCTCTCCCGACGAAACTTTAAACTTATCCTTGTCCGCCTTGAGGAACTTCAATATAGCAAGGCAAACCTGCTTTTCCAGCGAACACAAACCTTTCACTTAAACCTTTTTACGATAATCGATAACACCGAATATCAAGTTTAACTGGCGATTAGCCCTATATCCTTTTATATAAGAACAACATCCAACAACAAGGATTTACTACTAAAGCAATAAGTCCTTTTTATTAACTAGTTGATACCGCCCGCAGCGTCATGGAAATAGCGCAACTTCCAGCATTGATCGATCAGCGAGGACAACCTCAGGATTCATCAGGGATATATCC
>NZ_JAFGYX010000030.1:0-64814 GCF_017491625.1 Pseudomonas sp. 50_B | reverse complement strand
GTGGCCGCACCCGCAGCAACGGATATGTACTCCATCCCAATCTCCGTAGTAAGGGCAAAACCGCCATAACCACAGCACCGGATACGCCCTCAATCCCCTAGCCCCAACTGCCCCCCCCCTCACCCCGCCACCCGCACCACCCCCATATCAATCCCCAAATGTACCAACTCCGCATGGGAGCTGACCTGCAACTTGCTCTTGAGCAAGGTCAAATGGTTCGACACAGTCTTGGCGCTGATGCACAACTGCTCGGCAATCACCCGCGCCGGGGTGCCCTTGGCCAGCATCACGAAGATCTCCAGCTCGCGCTGGGTCATGCTCTGCAAGCGCGGGTCGCTGGCGTTCTGCGCCGGGGTGCAGGCCAGTTGGGTGGCCAGGGGCTGTTCGATGTAGGCGTGCCCGGCCAGCACCCGGTGCACCGCTTCGATCAGCACCTGGGGCGCGGAGTTCTTGGTCAGGTAGCCCGAGGCGCCGGCCTCCAGGGCCTGGCGCACCAGGGGCAGTTCGTCGTGCATGCTGAAAAACAGCACCCGCAGTTGCGGCAGGCGCTGGCGCAGGCGGCGGGTGGTCTCCAGGCCGCTGATGCCCGGCAGGCCGAAATCCATGATCACCAGGTTCGGTACTTCTTCAGCGACCCGGGTCAGGGCTTCTTCGCCGCTGGCCGCTTCGCGCACCTGCATCGCCGGCAATACCGCCCGCAGCAGGCTGGCGTAACCCTGGCGAACCACGGCGTGGTCATCCACCAACAAGATGTTCATCAGGCCTCCACGGGCATGTTCAAGGCCAGCGCCCAACCGGCGCCAGGACGGCTGAGGATGTGCAGTTCGCCCCCCAGGCTGCGGGCGCGTTCGGCCATCGAGTGCAGGCCGACGCCGGGGCGCTGGGGCTGGCGTGCGCCGCGTCCGTTGTCGCGCACCAGCAGGCGCAGGCCCCGGGCGCTGCGTTGCAGGCGCACCCGCACCTGGCTGGCGCCAGCGTGCCGGGCGACGTTGGTCAGCGCTTCTTGCAGCAGGCGGTAGAGGTGGGTCTTGCTGGCGTCGGGCAACGCCGGCAGGTCGGCGCCGACCCGCAATTGGCAGTCGATGCCCTGGCTGTCCTGCCATTGGCTCACCAGCAGGCCGAAGGCTTCGGCCAGCGGCAGGTGCTGCAGCACCACCGGGTACAGGTCCTGCACCAGGGCGCGAAAGCCCTGCTGCAAGCGTTCGCAATTGAGTTCCAGGGCCTGGGCCGTGTGTTCCACCACCGTGGGCTGGCCGCTGACCATGCGCAGCAGGCAGACCTGGGCGCGGATGCCCGCCAGGTATTGCCCGAGGTCGTCGTGCAGGGTCTGCGCCAGGTAGGTGCGTTCGCGCTCCTGCACCGCCAGAAGGGCCTGGGTCAGTTGTGCATTGTCGGCCCGGGTCTGCTCCAGGGTCGCGGTCATGCGGTTGAAGTGTCCGGCCAGTTGTCGCGCTTCCGGCAGCCCGGCTTCGCGCAGGCGCACCGCCAGTTGCCCGCCGGACACCTGCTGCAAGGCCCGCAGCAAATCATCCAGCAAGCCCATGCCCCGACGTACTGCCCAGCGGATGGTCAGCAGGCTCAGGAGCAGGGCCAGGCCGCACAGGCTCAACAGCTGTTGCAGGGAATCCCAGACTTCATCGATCTCGTCGCGCGCGTCCACGGCGATCAGCACCCGGCGGCCATCGCCCAGGTCCAGTTCGCGGGCGCTGTGGCGACGGTCACTGAACAGTTGGCGGCCGAGCCAGGCGTCCAGCCCTGCCTCTTCCGGCATGCGCGCCGCCTCGTCCGGCCCCAGCCAGTGCACCCGCACATGACGCAGGCTCTGGGTGAGATGCGGTTGCAGCCCCGCCGGGTTGCGCTCGGCGCTGTCGCTCAAGTACTCCACCACCGCTTCGGCGGACTGCAGTTCACGCTCGACATCGGCCACCGCCTGATGCAGCAGCAAGCCGGCGCAGGCCAGGGTCACCACGGCAAAGAACGCCGTGACCCACAGGTTGATCCGCCACAGCGCCGACATGCCTAGCGCCCCGGCACCAGCGGCACCGCCAGGGGCACGACCGGGCGCGGGCCGTGCAGGCGATCGACGCCGATCAGGCTGAGGATCAGCAGCAAGGGCAGGAGCAGCACTTTGATGATGCGCATGGGCGTCGCTCTCAAGGTTCGGGCTCAGGGTTCGGGGCAGATTCAGGCCAGGATCGAGGCCGCTGGGACCATGCTAAGACCACCGCGCCCGCGCCGGGTTACTACCTTGGTACTGCCCGGGCGCTACTTTCTGCATATTTCCCCGCCCCGACGCTGTTCCTATGCTGGCGCCACCTGCCGTGGAGCGCCCTATGCACAAGCCTGCCCCGCTTATCCCGACTTGCCTGCTGGTGCTGGCCTCGCTCCTGCTGCCCCTGAGCGCCAGCCAGGCCAGCGAGGAACCCTTGCAGGTGCGCATCGGCTACCTGGGCTATCGCCCCGACCCCGGCCCGCTGCTGTCCAACATCATCCCCGAGCCCGCCGACGCCGGTCTGCAAGGCGCCCAGTTGGCGATTGTCGACAGCAACAGCACCGGGCGCTTTCTCAAGCAGCAGTTCCAGCTCGACAGCGCCAGCGTCGACAGCCCCGAGGCGCTGCTGCAAGCCGCCAGGGCCCAGCACGACCAGGGCCTGCGGCTGTTCGTGGTGAATGCCCCGGCGGCCAGCCTGCGGGAACTGTCCGCCGCCCTGCCCGACAGCCTCTTGTTCAACGCCGGCAGCCCCGACGATGCCCTGCGCAGCAGCCAGTGCCTGGGCAACGTGCTGCACAGCCTGCCCGGCCGGGCGATGCTGGCCGACGCCCTGGTGCAGTTCATGGTGCTGCGCAAATGGCAGCGGGCCTTGCTCATCGTCGGCCAGACCGAGGATGACCGCGCCTACGCCGACGCCTTGCGCCGGGCCATGCAGCGCTTCGGCCTGAAGATCGTCGCCGAGAAAGCCTGGAGCTTCGACAACGACCAGCGCCGCAGCGCCCAGGCCGACATGCCGCTGTTCACCCAGACCGCCGAATACGACGTGGTGCTGGTGGCCGACGAGCGCGGCGATTTCGGCGAATACCTGCCCTACCAGACCTGGTACCCGCGCCCGGTGGCCGGCACCCAGGGCCTGACCCCCACCGGCTGGCACAAGAGCGTGGAAACCTTCGGCGCTGCGCAGTTGCAAAAGCGCTTCGAAGCCCAGGCCGGGCGCTGGATGAACGACCGCGACTTCGCCGCCTGGATGGCCGTGCGCAGCGTCGCCAGCGCCGTGAGCAAACTGCGCCAGGCCGACCCGCGGGCCCTGCAGACGCTGCTGCTCAGCGACCAGCTGCCGCTGGACGGCTTCAAGGGCCGCAAGCTCAGCTACCGGCCGTGGAACGGCGAACTGCGCCAGCCGATTCCCCTGGTGCAGCCCCGGGCCCTGGTCAGCACCTCGCCCCAGGACGGTTTCCTGCACCCCTTCAACGAAATGGACAGCCTGGGCTACGACCGCCCCGAAGTGACCTGCCGCTACCCCTGATCCGATCACCACAACAACAAGGAATCCGCCATGCGCCGCCCTCTTCTCTGCCGCTCCGCCCTTTGCGCGGCCCTGCTGCTCGCCGCCGGGCACGCCATGGCCGCCACGGCCTGGGTCTCCAACGAAAAGGACAACAGCCTGAGCCTGATCGACCTGCAGACCCTGGAAGTCACCCAGACCCTGCCGGTGGGCCAGCGCCCGCGCGGGCTGCTGCTGTCCCATGACAACAAGCTGCTGTACATCTGCGCCAGCGATTCGGACCGGGTCCAGGTGATGGACGTGGCCACCCGCAAGATCATCAAGGAGCTGCCCTCCGGCAAGGACCCCGAGCAGTTCGCCCTGCACCCCAACAACCGCTGGCTGTACGTGTCCAACGAGGACGATGCGCTGGTCACGGTGATCGACACCGAGACCGCCAAGGTCCTCGGCCAGATCAACGTCGGGGTCGAGCCCGAGGGCATGGCGGTGAGCCCCGACGGCAAGTGGGCGGTGAACACCAGCGAAACCACCAACATGCTGCACTGGATCGACACCAGCACCCAGACCCTGGCCGACAGCACCCTGGTGGATCAGCGCCCGCGCTTCGTCGAGTTCAACCAGGACGGCTCAAGGCTCTGGGCCTCGGCGGAAATCGGCGGCACCGTGACCATCCTCGACGTGGCCACGCGCCAGGTGCTCAAGACCCTGAACTTCAAGATCAAGGGCGTGCACCCGGACAAGGTGCAGCCGGTGGGCATCAAGCTCAGCGCCGACGGCAAGTACGCCTTCGTCGCCCTGGGCCCGGCCAACCATGTGGCGGTGATCGACGCCAAGACCTACGAGATCCTCGACTACCTGCTGGTGGGGCGCCGGGTCTGGCAGCTGGCATTCACCCCGGACCAGAGCCAGTTGCTGGCCACCAACGGGGTCAGCGGCGATGTCTCGGTGATCGATGTCAACAGCCTCAAGGTGCTCAAGTCGGTGAAGGTCGGGCGCTATCCCTGGGGCGTGGTGGTGACCCCATGAACGCTTTGGAGGTCAGCCAGCTGAGCTTCGCCTACGGCCCGCGCCAGGCCCTCGATCAGGTCAGCCTGAGCCTGGCTCCCGGGCGCTTTGCCGCCCTGCTGGGGCCCAACGGCGCTGGCAAGTCGACCCTGATCGCCCTGCTCACAAGGCTCTACGACCTGCAGCAGGGCGACATCCGCGTCGGCGGCTGCTCCCTGCGCAACGCCGCCCGGGCCGCCCTGCGCCAGCTCGGCGTGGTGTTCCAGCAAAGCACCCTGGACCTGGACCTGAGCGTCGAGCAGAACCTGCACTACCACGCCGCGCTGCACGGCCTGTCGCGGCGCCAGGGCCAGGCGCGGATCGACGCCGAACTGGCGCGCCAGGGCCTCACCGAACGGCGCCGGGAGAGCGTGCGCGCCCTCAATGGCGGCCACCGCCGACGGGTGGAGATCGCCCGCGCCCTGCTGCATGAACCGCGCCTGCTGCTGCTCGATGAAGCCAGCGCCGGCCTCGACCCGGCCAGCCGCCTGGCCCTCAACCGGCACATTCGCCAGCTGTGCCAGGAACAGCGCCTGAGCGTGCTGTGGACCACCCACCTGCTGGACGAAGTGCAGGCCGACGACCAGTTGCTGATCCTGCATCAGGGGCGCCTGGTGGCCAGTGGCCTGGCCAGCGCCATCAGCCAGCAACAAGGCGGCGACCTGGGCACCGCCTTCGCCCGCCTGACCCAGAATCCCCAGCCGCGCCCGGCGCCGATCGGAGAACCGCTCGCATGAACGCCTACTGGCAGTGCCTGCGCGGCATCGTGCTGCGCGAATGGCTGCGCTTCGTGCTGCAGCGCACACGCTTTCTCAGCGCCCTGGTGCGGCCCCTGCTGTGGCTGCTGGTGTTCGCCGCCGGCTTTCGCGCCGCCCTGGGCATCGCCATCATCGAACCCTACAGCACCTACATTCCCTACGAGGTCTACATCGTCCCGGGGCTGGCCTGCATGATCCTGCTGTTCAACGGCATGCAGGGCTCGCTGTCGATGGTCTACGACCGGGAAATGGGCAGCATGCGCGTGCTGCTCACCAGCCCCCTGCCCCGGGCCTTCCTGCTGGCCAGCAAGCTGCTGGCCACCTCGCTGATCTCGCTGCTGCAGGTCTACGCCTTCCTCGCCGTGGCCTGGCTGTATGGCGTGCAGCCGCCGGCCATGGGCCTGCTGGCGGCGCTGCCGGCCCTGCTGCTGGTGGCCCTGATGCTCAGCGCCCTGGGGCTGCTGCTGTCCAACGCCATCCGCCAACTGGAGAACTTTGCCGGGGTGATGAACTTCGTGATCTTCCCGCTGTTCTTCCTGTCTTCGGCGCTGTACCCGCTGTGGAAGATGCTCGACGCCAGCCCCTGGTTGTACTGGCTGTGCGCCCTCAACCCCTTCACCCACGCCGTGGAGCTGGTGCGCTTCGCCCTGTATCAACGCCTCAACCTCCTGGCCCTGGCCGTGTGCCTGGGCCTGACCCTGGTGTTCTCCCTGCTGGCGGTACTGACCTTCAACCCGCAACACGCCGCCCTGCGCAAAAGCACCGCCTAGCTATCTCCAGATAAAGAGCCACTGTAGCCGCTGCCGAGCCTAGGGCGAGGCTGCGACAAGGGCCGCAGGCCCTTCCAGCGATCCGAAGGCCCGCGCATTCATCGCAACCAACGCCATGGCGGTGCATCGACGCCCGTGGACTGTCCTGCTGGACCGCGTCGGCAGGTTTAGCGTCTCCTCCGGAGCCGTTCGCAGCCTGCGGCAGCGGCTACACGAAGCCCTGCAATCTCCGCAATCTCTGCTTCGCCTGTAGCCGCTGCCGAGCCTACGGCGAGGCTGCGACAAGGTCCGCAGGACCTTCCAGCGATGCAAAGACCGGCACATAGCTGTGAAGAGAACCCGGTGGACTGTCCTGCTGGACCGCGTCGACAGGTCTAGCGTCTCCTCCGTCGGATGCCGCCCAAGCCGTTCGCAGCCTGCGGCAGCGGCGACAGACAAGTACAAGAGCGTCACCCAGCCAGGACCTACGACTTTGGTACTGCTTTTGCTGTCGATGGTCGCATTCACAAATGCCCCCGCGCTGGCATGTAATGGGCGCATAACAAGAAGGACAACCCCCTTATGCCCCGTGCCCTGCAGACCCTGGCCCTGCTGTCCCTGAGCCTGACCCTGGGAATGGCCCAGGCCGAGACGCCGCTGTTTTCCGCCGACGGCTATCGCACCCGCCTCTACCGCAGCCCGACGCCCACGCAGATCGAGGTCGCGCAGATCATCGACACCCAGGGTTTGCAGGCCCTGCTCCAGGCGCAACCCAAACCCCTGCTGATCGACGTCTATCGCCGGCAATGGCTGCAAGGCCGCTTCATCGACAGCGAGCCCCACGCCAACCTGCCCGGCAGCCATTGGCTGGCCAATACCGGCGACGGCGAGCTGAGCCCCGAGTGGCAGCACTACTTCAGCCGCTACCTGCAACAGCTCAGCGCCGGCAACCTGCAACGACCGCTGGTCTTTTATTGCCGCGCCGATTGCTGGCTGAGCTGGAACGCGGTAAAACGCGCCGCAGCCCTGGGCTATACCTCCCTCTACTGGTATCGCGACGGCCTGGACGCCTGGGAGGCCGCCGGCTTGCCCGTGGTGGCGGCCCAGCCGGAAGCCTTTCCCTGAAGCCGCCAGCGCGCCCCCGCACAATCACAATAACGAGGTGAAAGGCCATGTATAAAATTCTGATAGCCGACGATCACCCACTGTTTCGCGAAGCCATTCACAACGTCATCAGCGACGGATTTCCCGGCAGCGAGGTGATGGAAACCGCCGACCTGGACAGCGCCCTGGCCCTGACCCAGGAGCACGACGACCTCGACCTGATCCTGCTGGACCTGAACATGCCCGGCATGCACGGCCTCAACGGCCTGATCACCCTGCGCAACGAAGCGCCGACCATTCCGGTGGTGATCGTCTCCGCCGAGCAGGACAAGCAGATCGTGCTCCAGGCCATCACCTACGGCGCCGTCGGCTTCATCACCAAATCCTCGGCGCGCTCGCAAATGACCGAGGCCATCGAACAGATCCTCAACGGCAACGTGTACCTGCCGCCGGACATCATCCGCACCCAGAAAAGCCAGCCGGGGCGCCGCAACAGCGAGACCCCGAGCTTCCCCCCGGAACTGCTCCAGGCCCTGACCCGCAAACAGCTTTTGGTGCTGGAACGCATGACCAAGGGCGAATCCAACAAGCAGATCGCCTACACCCTGGACATTGCCGAAACCACAGTGAAGGCCCACGTCTCGGCGATCCTGCGCAAGCTCAACGTGCACAACCGAGTGCAAGCGATCCTCAGCGCCGGTGATATCGATTTCGGCGCCTACCTGCGCCGCTAACCCCTGTAGCCGCTGCCGAGCCTTCGGCGATGCTGCGACAAGGGCCGAAGGCCCTTCCAGCGATCTGAAGACCGGCGCATCCATCGCAACCAAAGCAGGAGCGGTGAATCGGATCACGCGGGTTGTTCTGGTGGACCGCGTTGCCAGGGTTGGCGTCTCCTGCGGAGCCGGGCGCAGCCTGCGGCAGCGGCTACACGAAGCCTTCCGCGCCCTGCAGGTCCTGTAGCCGCTGCCGAGCCTTCGGCGAAGCTGCGACAAGGGCCGAAGGCCCTTCCAGCGATCTGAAGACCGGCGCATCCATCGCAACCAAAGCAGGAGCAGTGAATCGGATCACGCGGGTTGTTCTGGTGGACCGCGTTGCCAGGGTTGGCGTCTCCTGCGGAGCCGGGCGCAGCCTGCGGCAGCGGCTACACGAAGCCTTGCGCGCCCTGCAAGTCCTGTAGCCGCTGCCGAGCCTTCGGCGAGGCTGCGACAAGGGCCGAAGGCCCTTCCTGCGATTCTGAAGACCGGCGCATCCATCGCAACCAAAGCCGGAGCGGTGAATCGGGTCACGCGGGTTGTTCTGGTGGACCGCGTGGCCAGGGTTGGCGTCTCCTGCGGAGCCGGGCGCAGCCTGCGGCAGCGGCTACAGGGGGGGCGTCAGCAGGTGGCTGATGGCGGTCTTGAGTTTCATCGGGCGCACCGGTTTGTGCATCAGGGTGTGGCCCAGTTCGCGCAGTTGCTGTTTGAGGTCGTTGCTGTAGTTGGCGGTGATCATCATCGCTGGGATCGCCAGGGCACGGCGGGCGTTGATTCGTGCCACGGCGTCGATGCCGTTCTGCTGGTGGTCCAGGTGGTAGTCGGCAATCAGCAGGTCGGCGTCGGCGCGGTAGTCGTCGACCTGGCGCGCCAGGTCTTCTTCGGACAAGGCGGTGATCACCTGGCAGCCCCAGCCTTCGAGCAGGGTGCGCATGCCGGCGCAGATCGCCGCGTCGTTATCCAGCACCCAGATCCGCGCGCCGTGCAAACGCTCCAGCAGGGCGTCGCCCAGCTCCGGGCGCGGCGCCGGCAAGGGCGCGCTGGCGCTGATCGGCACCTGCACGCTGAACACCGAACCGCGCCCCGGCCAGGAGCGCACGCCGATGCGGTGCCCGAGGATCCCGGCAATCTTCTCGACGATGGCCAGCCCCAGGCCCAGGCCGCGATCCTGGTCGGGGCGCTGTTCTTCGCCGCGCTTGAATTCCTGGAAGATTTCTTCCAGGCGTTCGGCGGCAATGCCCATGCCGCTGTCCCAGACTTCAATCGACAGCCAGTGCCCCTGGCGCCGGCAGCCCAGCACCACGCGGCCCTGGCGGGTATAGCGGATGGCGTTGCTCAGCAGGTTGCGCAGGATCCGCGCCAGCAGCTGGATGTCGCTGCGCACCAGGGCCGAGCAGGCCACGAAGTGCAGTTCCAGGCCTTCGCTGCGGGCCACCTGGGCGTACTCGGCGGCGAGGTTTTCCAGCAGTTCGCTCAAGGCAAAGGGCGCGATGTCGGCCTTGATCACCCCGGCATCGAGCTTGGAGATGTCCACCAGGGTGCCCAGCAGGTTTTCCACGTCTTCCAGGGAGTTGCTGACATTGCGCACCAGGGCGCTGCTGGCCTGGGGATCGCGACGCTCCAGCAAGGCGCTGGTGAACAGCCGCGCGGCGTTCAGGGGTTGCAGCAGGTCATGGCTGACCGCGGCGAGGAACTTGGTCTTCGACAGGTTGGCCCGTTCAGCCTCGGCCTTGGCCTCGCGCAGCCGCGATTCGACCCGGCTGCGCTCTTCGATCTCGCGCAGCAGTTGCTGGTTGAGGGTGGTCAGTTCGGCGGTGCGTTCGCGTACCCGCAGCTCCAGGTTCTGGTAGGCCTGATGCAGCGCCTCGGCGGTGCGCCGGCGTTCGGTGATGTCGCGGATCAGCACGAAGATCCCCACCACTTCGCCATTGGCCAGGCGGTTGGGCACGTAGGAGCGCAGCATGTAGCGCTCCTGGTTGTTGATGTTGGTTTCGGCGAATTCGAAGGTCACGCTCTCCCCGGCCAGGGCCCGTTCCACATAGCTCTCCAGGCGCTGGTAGTGCTGTTCGCTGTGCACCTCGCGCAGGCTCTGGCCGAGCATCACGCCGCGGGGCCAGCAGTACCATTCCTCGTAGACCTTGTTGGTGAACTCATACACCAGATCGGCATTGAGGTAGGCGATCAGCGCCGGCACATGGTCGGTGATCAGGCGAATCCAGCGCTCGCTCTCGCTCAGGGCCTCGGCGTGCTGGTAGCGCTCGGTGATGTCGGTGAAGGTGTTGACGAAACCGCCGGTGGGTAGCGGATGGGTGCGGATCTCCAGGACCCGGCCGTCGCTCAGGCGCTGCTCGCATTCATGGATCACCCGGCCATTGCCGTCGCGGCTGGCGGGGGTCAGCAGGCTCAGCTCGCTGTCGCCGATGACCTCGGCAAACAAGCGGTGCGCGGCCACCGGGGCCAGCCCGCTGAGTTCCAGGAAGCGCCGGTTCCACAGTTCGAGGATGCCCTCGGCATTGACCATGGCCACGCCCTGGGACAGGTTGTCCACCGCCCGTTGCAGCAGGTGGGACTTCTGCGCCACCGCCTGTTCCCGGCGCAGGGTTTCGCTGTGCTTGACCTCGGTGATGTCGGTGAACAGGATCACCCGCCCGCCTTCCCGGGTCGGCCGCTCGCTGACCTGCAGCCAGCGGCCGTTGTGCAGGCGATACAGCAGTTGTTCGTCGCCAGCGCTGCGCGGTTCCTCGCTGAACAGCCCGGTGCTGGTCATCAGCCGGCGCACTTCCGAGAGGCGCATGCCGGCCATGATCCGCACCCGACTGTGGCTCCAGAAGGCGCGGAAGCGGCTGTTGAACAGGACGATGCGCTGCTCCTGGTCGAACAGCACGAAGGCGTCGGAGATGCTCTCAATGGCGTCGATCAGGTGCTGGTGCGCCGTCTCGGCCCGCAGCCGCGCCTCGCTGAGCAGATGGTTGCCGGCCTTGAGCTCGGCCATGGCCTGGTTCAGGGCGTCGGTGCGTTCGCGCACCTGTTCGGCCAGCACCACCGAATGCTGGAACGCCGCATAAGGGTCGTTGCCGCGGGTGATGCCCGACTCGACCCGTTCGATCAGCGCCGCGTTGATCCGCCGCAGCTTGCGGTTCTCGCGCTGCAGGCAGTCGAGCTGCGCTTGCAGCTCAGCGGCGGGCCGGAGTTCGACTGCGGGCAATGGCGACCCCGGTGAAGGTCTGGTTGATGTGCATGCCATTGAACTGTTCTCCGTAGGTGTTGAAACCCATCACCCGTTGATCCCGCAAAAAGGTCCCGATCTCATCCAGGCTGCCGCGATCCTCCAGCTCCAGGCGGCGCAAAAAGCAGTCGCAGCCGATGGTCAGCAACAGGCTGCCCAGGCGCTGCTGCAAACCGTCGAACAGCTGTTGCAGGTTGGGCAGCAAGGGGCCGGGGGTCATGGCGGTGAGGACGATGCCGTTCTCCACCGCGCAGTAGAAACTCAGGCTCAGGTCCGGATGCACCTGCTGCACCGCGCGCACGTAGTAGTGCTGGTTGATGCGCACCGCCAAGGGGTGGGCGGCGAACACCCGATGGTCGAGCTGCGCCAGGGGCACGCCGATCAGCCGTGCGTACTCCTCGGCGGCCGGTTCCGCGTTCAGTTCATAGACCCGGCGCGAGGCGCTGTCGGCGCCGGTGACCACCAGTTTTTCTTCCCGGGGCTGGATGTGGTGGGTGGTGAACACCTCGAAATCCAGCCAGGTGTTGACCAGCACCACCACCGCCGCGCCGCTGTGGAACTCGCCGCCGTAATACACGTGGGTGTGGGTCAGGTAGTTGTCATCGCCGGCCGAACCGCCGAAATGCGGAATGTCCCCCAGGGCAGCGCTGAGGGCAGCCAGGACCATTTCCTCGCGGCTCGACAGGCCGTCCAGCAGGGTCAGGGCGAAGCTGTTGCCCTTGATCGGCGCCAGGGTGTTGCTGCGGCAGCGGCCCACCAGGCGTTCGACCATCTGCTGGGCGTCGATCAGGCTGAAGTGCTCCATCTGGTCGATCAGCTCGGCGGCGATGGAAAAGTGCCGGTGATCGAAGCCGATGGCGGTCACGCAATTGCGCCCGTAGCCCAGGGGGGTGATTTCCCCGGCGCTGGTGCAACCCACCAGGGGGATGCCGCCAAAGCTCTGTTGCAGGGCCGGGCCGAGGGTGTGCAGGGGGTATTCGGCGGAGCAGAAAAACAGCACGAAGCCCAGGTGCGGATGCAGCAACTGGCTGGCCAGGTCCTGGGCCACCTGCTGCGGATCGACGGCCTGGGACATGGCACTGACCACGCCCTCGCTCTGGGCTTGCTGCATCGTCGCCTCCGGCGCCGGTTATCTGAGCAATGAGTGTACGAAGCCGGCCCCGGGGCACGAATGCTACTTGGGTAGCGGGTAGCCGGTTCCATGGGCGTAGGTGCTGGCTTGCGAGCGAAAGTGTCGGCCAGTTTGGTGCAAGGCTGGCGGGCCGCTTCGCCGGCAAGCCGGCTCCTACGGGACATGCGGGAGATATGGGGAATGGAGGGGGCGCCGGCCCGGGCGCGATGCGCACGCCAGGGCCGGCGCTGGGGTTACCAGGTCAGTACCGCACCCACGGCGAAGGTGTCGGTGTTTTCGTTCTGCGCATTGGTCTGGTGGCCGTCGATCTCGAACTGGTTGTACTCGGCCACCAGCTTGAGGTTGTCGTTGATGTCGTGGAACAGCGCCACGCCCCGGGTCTGGTAATCGGCGCCGCTGCCGACCACGCCGTTGCCGTCGTCCTTTGTCTTGCCGTAGGACAGCGCCAGGCGGTTCTTGCCCAGTTTGTAGGAGCCCTGCAGCAGGTAGCCTTTGCTGTCGACATTGCGCAGGGTGGCCTCGCCGGCATTGTTGGTGAAGAACGGGTTGATGCCCTTGGCCTGGAACCCGGAACCGGTCAGGGACAGGCCGCCCATCTTGGCCTGCAGGCCATAGCCCAGGCCCTTGGAGGTCACCGACTGCACGTTGGGGTCGGTGTTGTCGGAAGTCTGGTAGCTGCCGTTGAGCCAGCTGTAGAACTTGGCCCCGCCCAGGTCGAACTGGTAGGTGACCTCGCTCTCGGTGCGCGGGTTCTTCTGGTAGGCCTTGCCCAGGGCGCTGCTGTCGTTGGTGTCCACCGGGTCGAGGATGCCCACCGCCACCCGCAGGCCGTCCATCACCGGGCTGCGGTAAGTGATCTGCGACGACGGAAAGGGATAGGGGTAACCGCTGCCGATGTTGCCGAACGACACCCCGCCGCCGTCCACCAGCCCCAGGCTGTCGCTGACCTGGCCGTACCCGGCGAGCATTTCATCGAGCAGGATGTTGGAGCGGGCGAACAGGCCGAAGTCCTTGCCGATCAGCACCTCGCCCCACTCCGGGTTGGCCACGGTGCCGTAGAACTGGCGCACGTCGATGGCGGTGTCGGTGCCGTTGGTTTCGCTGTCGTTGATGGTCACCCAGAACGAGGCCCGGGCGCCGAGCTTGAGGTCGTCCACCTGCTTGCCCATGTTGAAGCCCAGGTAGTTGGGCAGAAAGCCCATCTTCACCCGCGCCTGACGGCGGTCGTACTGCTCGCCGGCGCGGTCGACGTCGCTGTTGACGTAGAAGGCGTTGACGTAGCCGTCGGTGGAAAAGGTGGTCTGGTCCTTGTCGTACAGCATGATCTCGGCTTCGGCGACAGTGCCCAGGCCAAGGGTCGACAGGCCGACGAGCAGGGCCGGAATCAGAGGGTACTGGCAGTTCTTATTGTTATGCATGGCGCGCTCCGCAAACGGGGACGAAATGTCGGAGGCGATTATCGAAAGGGCCCCAGGGCACTGACAGGCTGCCTTGGAGGCAGATTGCCAGTGCTTTGGAGGGGCTGGCAGGGAGCGGCAAATCTGATCCACGACCGGACCGCTACCGGGCCCACTACCTGGAGTAACACCAAGGGCTCATGGCCCCGGGTGCGAAGGGATGAAGTCCTTAAGTCGTCGGCCGTTCAGTCGTCGCCCGTCTTATCGTCGCCCGCGAGCGCGCGCAACCGCGCCAGCTCGGCGGTAGCCAGGGGAATGCCGTGCTCCAGCGATTTGGCCCGGGTGCGGTAGCGCCGGTCGCCGGGCATGCGCTCCAGGCCCACGGCTTGCATCTGCCGCACCAGCTCGCCGCTGCGCTGGGCAAAATGCCCGCCGCCCAGATGGTTGGGGTCGATGACGATCAGCAGTTGCCCGGTCCACGGCGTTTGCGCCCCGGGGTGTTGTGACCAGTCGAACTCGAAGGAGAAGTTGCCACCGGTCAGCGCCGCCGCCAGCAGCTCCACCATCATCGACAGCGCCGAGCCCTTGTGCCCGCCAAAGGGCAGCAAGGCGCCGCCGTCGAGAATCGCTGCCGGGTCGCAAGTGGGCTGGCCGTCGCGGTCCACCCCCATGCCCGGCGGCAGCTGCTGGCCCTGGCGCTTGGCGATCTGCACATCGCCGTGGGCGATGGCGCTGGTGGCCAGGTCGAAGACGATGGGCTCGGCGCCCTCGCGGGGGGCGGCGAAGGCAATCGGGTTGGTGCCGAACAGCGGGCGCTGAGCGCCATGGGGCACCACGCAGGTCATGCTGTTGACCAGGCTCAGGGCCACCAGGCCTTCTTCGGCGAAGGGCTCGACATCCGGCCACAGCGCCGCGAAGTGGTGGGAATTGCGAATCGCCAGCACCGCGATCCCGGCGCTGCGGGCCTTGCTCAGCAGCAGCGCGCGGGCCGCGGCCAGGGCCGGCTGGGCAAAGCCGCCTGCGGCGTCCACCGCCACCACGCCGGGGGCCACATCCTCCACTTGCGGCACGGCCTGACCGTTGACCCAGCCACTGGCCAGGGACGACAGGTAACCGGGGATGCGGAACACCCCGTGGCTGTGGGAGCCATCGCGCTCGGCGCGGGCGCAGTTGTCGGCCAGCACCCGGGCCACCTCGGCAGAGGTGCCGTGGCGAAGAAAAATCCGTTGCAGCAAGTCGGTCAAGGCCGGCAGGTCGAGGTACTCGGCATCAGCCTGCGCCACGGTCGCGTGGTTCGCGTCGGTCATTGCAGCTCCATTGGAATTGTTATTGGAAGGGGCCTGACTATCGCGTCACGCCAGTTAACTGTCAAATGTTGACTTCATGACAGAAAACCTTCATTTTCCGTTTCCAGCGGTCAATAAAAACAAGGAGCGGCCATGAGCCAGCCCATCAAACAACGCCTTGAAAGCAGCTTGTCCAGCGCCACCGCGTCGGGCCGGGCAATTGCCAGCTACATGCTGGCCAACCTCTACGAGCTGCCCTTCCAGACCGCCGCCGACATCGCCGAAAAACTCGGCGTCAGCGAATCCAGCGTCGGCCGGTTCTGCCGCGCCATCGGCTACAGCCATTTCAAGGATCTGAAAAACGACCTGAAGAACGACCTCGGCGAAGGCCCGTGGCTGGTGGGCGACCGCCTGCAGGAATTTCGCCAGCAGCCCAACCCGGCGGCCCAGGGCCTACCGCGCAGTTTCGAGCTGGAAGTGGCGGCGCTGGTCAAGGTCTACGAATACAGCCTGACCCCGGCCTGGCAGACCGTGGTCCAGCGCCTGGCCAGCCGGCGCCGGGTGTACGTGGCGGGGTTCCAGACCGAGCGCGGCATCGCCGCCTCCATGGTCCACCTGCTGCAATACCTGCGCGACGGCGTACACCTGGTGGACGGCTCTGCCGGGCATTTCGCCGACGTACTGCTCAGCCCCGCCGAAGACTGCGCCCTGGTGGTGTTCGAGGCCCGGCGCTATTCGCGCCACGCCCTGACCCTGTGCCACAAGGCTCGCGAGGCGGGGATTCCGGTGACCCTGGTCACCGACACCTTCTGCGACTGGGCCGAGCAGAACGCCGACGAGGTGTTCCGCGTGCCCACCGAGTTCAACCTGTTCTGGGAATCCACCGCGGCCATGCTGTCGCTGGTTCACCTCTTGATCAACGAGGTGTGCAAGCACCTGGGCCCCGAGGTGGAAAAACGCCTGGAAGCCACGGCCGCCCTGCATAACGAATTTGTTGGCTACACATCGTCCACCCGCGCAAAACAATAAATAACCGAGGTGCTCCATGAACAACGTCGTCCGCTTCGCCAGTGCCTGCGCCCTGGTCTTCGCCGCCTCCGCGGCCCAGGCCGAAACCCTGAAGATCGCCACCGAAGGCGCCTACCCGCCCTTCAACTACGTGGACTCCAACAACCAGCTGCACGGCTTTGACGTGGACATCGCCAACGCCCTGTGCAAGCAGATGCAGGTCGAATGCCAGATCGTCGCCCAGGACTGGGAAGGCATCATCCCGGCGCTGCTGGCGAAGAAATACGACGCCGTGGTGGCCTCGATGATCGCCACCGACGAGCGCAAGAAAAAGATCGCCTTCAGCAACCACTACTACCGCACCCCGCTGTCGGTGGCCGTGGCCAAGGACTCGGACATCACCGACGCCCAAACCAACTTCAAGGGCCGCACCGTGGGCGCCCAGGCCTCCTCGACCCAGGCCATCTACGCCGAGGACCACTACGGCCCGGCCGGCGCCGACGTGAAGTTCTACCCGACCCTGGACGAAGCCAACAGCGACCTGGCCGCCGGACGCGTGGACGGGGTGATTGCCGACAAGTTCCCGCTGCTGGCCTGGGCCGAAAGCGCCGGCAAGGACTGCTGCAAGATCATCGGTGACGTCAACGGCACCACCGCCGACGCCTCGATCGCCGTACGCAAGGAAGACAACGCCCTGCGCGAGCGCCTGAACAAGGCCCTGGACGCGATCGTCGCCGACGGCACCTACAAGCAGATCTCCAGCCGCTACTTCGCCTTCGACATCTACTGACCGCCCGCCTTTGCCGCTGCCGTTGCCCCCGCGTTCCCTTGAGCGCGGCGGCGCCCTGCACGGTTCAATCCTCCAGAGGGTTCGCGCATGTTCGAACAGCTGTCACTCCTGTCCTTTGCCAGCGGCGGCTGGGGCTCGGCCCTGCTTGCCGGGGCCCTGGTGACCATCGCCCTGGCCTTGGCCTGCGTGCCCATCGGCCTGCCCCTGGGCTTGCTGGTAGCCCTGGCCGCACGCTCGAAAAACCGTTGGTCGCGGGCCTGGGCCACGACCTTTTCCACGGTGTTTCGCGGCCTGCCGGAGCTGTTGACCCTGCTGATCATCTACTACGGCTGCCAGATCGCCGCGCAGAAGATCCTCGGCGCCCTGGGCTACCCCGGTGAAGTGGCGATCAACACCTTTGTCGCCGCGATGATAGCCTTCAGCCTGGTGTTCGCCGCCTTCTCCAGCGAGATCTGGCTGGCCGCGTTCAAGACCCTGCCCAAGGGCCAGTACGAAGCCGCCAGCGCCCTGAGCCTGTCGCGCCGCACCACCTTCAGCCGGGTGCTGCTGCCGCAGCTGACGCGCATCGCCCTGCCGGGACTTTCCAACAACTGGCTGTCGCTGCTCAAGGACACCTCCCTGGTGTCGACCATTTCCCTGGTGGACCTGATGCGCCAGACCAACCTCGCGGTCAGCGTGACCAAGGAACCCATGCTGTTCTACAGCGTGGCGTGCTTGGGCTACCTGTTCTTCTCGGCGCTGTCGGGGCACCTGTTCAGCTTTCTTGAACGGCGCTTCAACCGTGCGCAACGGAGCCTGCAACCATGAGCCTGGATGACCTGCTGAACCTGTTCCTCAATCAGGACCTGCTGGAACGCTACGGCCCGCGCTTTATCGACGGCCTGCTGGTGACCGCCAAGCTGGTGGCGATTTCCTTCAGCCTGGGCGCCGTACTCGGCCTGCTGATCGCCCTCGGGCGGCTGTCCGGCAATCAGTTCCTGCGGCGCTTCACCGGGGCTTATGTGTACTTCTTCCGTGGTTCGCCGCTGCTGGCCCAGCTGTTCATGCTGTATTACGGCCTGGGCTCGTTCAAAGGCTTCTGGCAGGACGTGGGCCTGTGGTGGTTCTTCCGCGACGCCTGGTTCTGCACCCTGCTGGCCTTCACCCTGAACACCGCCGCCTACCAGGCGGAGATCCTGCGCGGCAGCCTGCTGGCCGTGGCCCAGGGCCAGCGCGAAGCCTGCAAGGCCCTGAGCCTGTCGCGCTGGACCGCGTTTCGCAAAGTGATCCTGCCGCAGTCGCTGCTGATCGCCATCGGGCCTCTGGGCAACGAGCTGATCCTGATGATCAAGGCCAGCGCCATTGCCTCCCTGGTGACCATCTACGACCTGATGGGGGTGACCAAACTGGCCTTCTCCCGCAGCTTCGATTTCCAGATCTACCTGTGGGCCGCGGTGCTCTACCTGCTGATCGTCGAAGTGGTACGGCGCAGCCTCAAATACCTGGAAGGCCGCCTGGGCCGGCACCTGAACTGAACCCTTTAGCGGGCCGCCGCGCGGCCCCTGTCATAAGGACCGAAACATGCATTGCCAAACCCTCGTTCTGGGCGCCGGAATCGTCGGCGTCAGCAGCGCCCTGCACCTGCAGGCCCGCGGCCGCCAAGTGGTGCTGCTGGACCGCCAGCCCCCGGGCAACGGCACCAGCCACGGCAACGCCGGGCTGATCGAACGCGCCAGCGTGATTCCCTACGCCTTCCCCCGGGAAGTGACCAAGCTGGTGCGCTACGGCCTCAACCAGCAATCGGACGTGCGCTACAGCCTGCGCCACCTGCCCAAGGCCGGCCCCTGGCTGCTGCAATACTGGCGCCACTCCTCGCCCAAGGGCCTGGCCGCCGCCACCCGCGCCATGCTGCCGCTGATCGAGCGCTGCGTCACCGAACACCTGGCCCTGGCCCGCCCGGCCAACATGCTGGAGCTGATCGCCGACGGCGGCTGGCTCGAAGCCTTCAACGACCAGCAAGCCTTCGACTTCGCCCAGCGCGCCGCCGCCGACCTGCGGGACTACGAACTCAACTACCGGGTACTGGACCGCGCCGAACTCTTGGCCCTGGAACCCGGCCTGCACCCCGACATCGTGGGCGGCCTGCACTGGCTCGACCCCAAGACCGTGAGCGACCCCGGCGGCCTGACCCGCGGCTACGCCGAACTGTTCAAGCAGCGCGGCGGCCAATTCGTCATCGGTGATGCCCTGACCCTGACCCAGGTCGAAGGCGGCTGGCAGGTACAGAGCGAACTCGGCCCGATCACCGCCCAGGAAGTGGTGGTGGCGCTGGGCCCGCAAGCCAGCGGCATCTTCGAGCCCCTGGGCTACCGCATTCCCCTGGCGATCAAGCGCGGCTACCACATGCACTACGCCGCCCTGCCCGGCACCCGCCTGCAGCACCCGATCCTCGACCCGGTGGGCGGCTACGTCCTGGCACCGATGGTGGGCGGCATCCGCCTGACCACCGGCATCGAATTCGCCGACTGTGAAGACCCGATCAACGAAATCCAACTGCGCCGCTGCGAAGCCCTGGCCCGAAACTTCTACCCCCTGGGCGAACGCCTCGACGCCGAACCCTGGCTGGGCCGCCGCCCGTGCCTGCCGGACATGTGCCCCGTGATCGGCCCCGCCCCGCGCCACCCCGGCCTGTGGTTCAACTTCGGCCACGCCCACCACGGCCTGACCCTGGGCCCGGTGAGCGGCCAACTGCTGGCGCAGCTGGTCACCGGCGAAACCCCGTTTACCGACCCCACCCCCTACCGCGCCGAGCGCTTCAACTGACCGACGGAGAACCGCCATGCAGACCCAGACCGCCCCGCTTCCCGCCGCATCCGAAGCGCCTGCCCGCCCCGCTGCCGACCCACGTGAAGTAGTGATCGATATTGCCGGGCTGAACAAGTTCTACGGCGCCTTCCACGTCCTGCACGACATCGACCTCAAGGTGCGCCAGGGCGAACGCATCGTCCTCTGCGGGCCTTCCGGCTCCGGCAAATCCACCCTGATCCGCTGCATCAACCGCCTGGAGATTGCCGAAAAAGGCCGCATCCTGGTGGACCGCACCGACCTCTCGCAAAACACCCGCGAAGCCGCCCAGGTGCGCAGCCAGGTGGGCATGGTGTTCCAGCACTTCAACCTGTTCCCGCACATGAGCGTGCTGGACAACTGCACCCTGGCACCGATCACCGTGCGCGGGTTATCGCGGAAAAAGGCTGAAGAGTTGGCGCGGGGGTTTCTGGCCAAGGTGGGGATTGAGAATCAGGCGGATAAATACCCGAGCCAGCTTTCAGGTGGGCAGCAACAGCGCGTGGCGATTGCACGGGCGTTGTGCATGGAGCCGAAGATTATGTTGTTTGATGAACCGACCTCGGCGCTGGACCCGGAGATGGTGAGTGAGGTGTTGGATGTGATGGTGAAGTTGGCGGGGAGTGGGATGACGATGCTGTGTGTGACCCATGAGATGGGGTTTGCACGGCAGGTGGCGGAGCGGGTGTTGTTTCTCGATGGTGGGCGCATCGTTGAAGACGCGCCGCCGGAGGCGTTTTTTGGGGCGCCGAAGAGTGAGAGGGCTAAGGCGTTTCTTGCGCAGATTGTGCATTGAGTAGATTGGCGCCGTGTACTGTTCGGCGCCTGCTTAGTCTTAGGAGGCGTCTCCATTTCCGCGGTAACGGCGACTTGGCAAGAGCCTGCTAATAGCAAAAAGCAATCAGTCATAAACGGACGTTTCCGCTCCACAGCGGGCAATGAAATCCGTAGTACTTCACACAGAGATTACCAAGCGAATATGAGTTTTTGGCTGTGTTTTGATGTATCAGACCATAAGCCTCGCGTCCCATCAGTACAGTGCTTTCCCATTCATTGCTGTCTTACGAACTAGGTCGACGCCCTAGGCAAGAGTTGCATCCAGCCTACCTTGTATGGACCGGACAAATGCGCACCACACTCCACAGAGGAGAGCACGGCTGCTTTTTTTCAAACCGCGTCAATGTGAAGCTTTTGGGTTACTTCAAATACCTTAAACGACCTATATGTTGGCGATGAAGCCATGAATACGGCCACTCGCTCGAATCGGCCTCGACGGATGGGGAAAGAAAGACAAGAAGCGCAATCAGCCGGCCTCTAAGGTACCCGCTACTGGAAGTTTTAATCGTCTACGGGTGTGCAGGCTTTAGGTTTGGCAGACTGCCACTAATGGTGGCAATCTATACATCTGTAGCCGCCCAGTGCCTAAAGGAGTTAGGTATGCCAGATTTGTCACAAGAAAAAATTGATGAGTTACAGATCACGCTTGAGCGATACCTTGAAAAAAAAAGCGACAGGCGTTGGGAGATCAGTTTTCTTGCCGCTGGTGGATCTGCCGCAGTATTTCGTGGAGTCAATGGTGAGGAAAAGCGAGCTTTTAAAGTTTTCGATCCGCGATTCATTAGCAATGAAGAGGGTTCAAAAGAACAAGAACGCCTAGGACTGCAACGCAGGCTCATAAAACATGATTGCGACCACCTAGTTCAAACATTCTTGATAGAAAACTTTGACGATACCGCTGTCATTGAAATGGAATATGTTGAATGGCCGAGATTAAAAGAGGTACTTAAAGACGTACCTGATGATTCTGTAGAAATACTTATACGTCAGCTCGTAAGTGCCGTTCTTTATCTTGAAGGGCACGGCATAGTACACCGAGATATCAAACCGGAAAACATCCACGTCTCAGAGTGCTGGAAAAAACTAAAACTTTTAGATTTGGGTGTAGTTCGTGAGTTTGATCCAGGTCCCGGCGCAGCCGATACTGACCAAGGTGCTCAAAGGCCATTTCTGGCTACTGCTCAATATAGCTCCCCTGAATATTTGTTTCGTTTGGATGAACCTTCGCGTGAGCTATGGCAGGGGCTAAACATTTATCAAGTAGGCGCAGTTTTACATGACTTGATAATGAAGGAGCCCTTATTCCGAGCTGAAATAGAAGCAGATAATCGCTGGCTCGTCGCAAAAGCGGTGCTTCTAAATCCACCAAACTTTAAAGATGGAAATCCCAGCCGCTTGATTTATTTGAAATCTCTTGCGGCTAAATGCTTGAGCAAAGACCTTCAAGCTAGGTTGACACTTGTCAATTGGCTGGATTTTGAAGTACAGGAGCATAATGTAGGTCTTAATAAACTTCGAGCCCGGTTGAAATCCAGGCCAAACAAGCAGACCGATCCCGAAAGAGCACTAAGTTTTGAACGAGGCCGATTTCAAGAGTCATTAATTGACAAGGTTAAGCTATTACTAATCTCCGCCTGCGGAACCGATCTACCCTTAACCGTATTCAATACAAAAGCCAGCAACAAAGAAGCTTTGATTTTCCAGTTTGCTCATAGTGAGCATATCGTTGTGGAGACTCATATATGCTTTGACTGGAAGGCTGGTCTCTATGCGAGATCCGTCGATATTCTTGCATCAGGATATATATACCAACCGGAATCAGTTATTGCAGTGGAGCTTGAGCATCTTAAGCTCATAGGTAGCATTTCAATGGATGATGCCATAGATGATGCTGGCAGTATTATTGCTGAATCTATAGCGGATATTGTTGAGACAGCCATCAGCGACGTTGAATCATATGATTCAGTAGCTGGATCAATTGAATCACTTTATGGAAAGCAGATCAAAGTTAAAAGGATGAGCGATGAACGGTAATTGGTGGCGAAGCAAAAAGGAAATGGATCAATCGCAAAAAGACTTCATCAGGTTGCCGATAGAAGGACGTTATCTTTTATCTGGCCCGCCAGGCTCTGGAAAGACTAATTTGCTCCTTCTTCGTGCTGAGGTCATGGTGGGGAGTGGAGAAAAAGATATTCTTTTCATAACCTATACCCGTTCTCTTGCTGACTTCATCCGGAGTGGAGCTGTTGCGAAGGGTTTTGTAAGAGCTGAACAAATTAAAACTTTTCACTCTTGGCTTGCTGAATATGTAAACCTGAATCTCGGAAGTAAGGTTAAGTGGAGCGAGGGGGATTTTGATGACAATGCTAGGAATGAAGCATTGCAGAAACTGATAGCTGCGAACGAAGCCAGGCCTTCAGAAAAAATGTACAGCGCTATCTTCGTTGATGAGGCCCAAGATCTTTCTGTTGGTGAGCTCACAGCTTTGTTAGAGCTTTCAGACAAAGTCTGTATATGTGGCGATGACCGTCAAGGTATTTATAATCAGAACGGTATGGCTACTACTGAGGCGCTCGGACTTGAAGCGCATCGTTTGACCCGTCACTTTCGAATTGGGCAAGAAATCGCTAAGGTCGCGGATAAGCTGATGCCTCCCAAGAAGGGAGGGGTAACTTTAGAATCTACCTGCAATTATGATCCAGCCATTCAGGGAACGTCTTCAGCGACTCTGTACCCGTCCCAGTCTCGGACTGAGCAGCTCGATAAAATTCTTGAGTTGATCGAAGTTCAGTTGGATGCGTTTCCTGGTGAAGCAATTGGTATATTCTGCCCTCGACAAGAAGATCGACTTGAAGTAAAAAAATACTTTGAAGCCACTCATTTAAAAGACCAAATTTGCGCTCACGGAGTAGATTCTGACGCGACATTTTCCGGAGAGGCGTTGATTCACATTATGACGCTACATGCCTCAAAAGGAACTGAGTTCAGATGCGTGCACATTTTCGGCGCCGAAGGACTTACGACATTCCCGCTTAGAAGAACGAAATTAATTTATACTGGCGTCACGCGTGCCAAAACAGCTCTGAATATTTATAGATTCGGGGAAACCACTGCTAAAGTAGAAGCGGCATTTGCCAAGCCTGTTTTGTTTGGTCTTGATAACCTCTTCCCGGATGACTAACGATGACAGAGTTAAAGTTCGTATTTTCCTCGCGGGATGATTTGCCGGACGCATTGTTTTCAATGCTGGATAATTCACACATCCCTAAGCACTCTATTGAGGCAGTGAAGGCTATCGGGTTGGGAGCGATTCTTGGGTATCCCAATCAAAGCTTCGAACACGACTACTCATCCCCTTATCTAGTTATTTTACCGCCAGAAAAAAGCTTTGAATTATTTGCGTGGCTCAAAACCTATGCTCCAGAAACTTTTCCCTTAAGCCAGTTTGGCCGAGTAGTTAGTCGAGCTGATTATAATTCTATAAAAAACTCCGTAGGTCGGGGCAAGCTCTATTGGCAGCGTCCAGATCGATGGCCATCCGTAGTACTTGGAGAAATGTTAGCGCAAAGTGACGGAGATAGTTCGGTTACATCGATCCCGCTATCGCGAGCTACTGCCACATACAGTTTTTCGGTGGCAAGAGCGTCGATTGCTCACAAGGACGATTCCGTAACACAGGAGTGCATTAATCGCTTAGATTTTTTATCATCGGACCGGAGATTTGTTGATCGTTTAATTCATATTAAATCCCTACAGCCGCTCTGGGAGCGAGTTGGTATGGCATGGGACGATCACGCTGGAGCCGAGCAGCTTCTTCAAAAAATCCACCCAGAAAATAAGGATTTATTTAGCAATAGAGTTTCGATAACAGATTACATGGGATTATTAAGTGACTCCGCCGAAAACCGTGTTATGGCTTTTAGAAATTTCGCGAAAAACTGGTCAGTTCGATTAGGAGGTTCACGAGGCCATGATAGTCAGGCAGAGTTGGAAATCGCATTAGCTGCCTTCTTGGTGGGACGGGGTACTTCTCATGCTTTCCTATTAAAAGATATTGTGAGAAAGCATCCTTCAATTTATGTTTGGTTCGGCTTAATCGCTGCACTATGTGGGCCAGCTTCTTGGGACCACGCTTGGGCCCGGGCGGTTAAAGGTATTGAAAAATCACTTAAAAGTAGTTTTTCTTGGGAGGAAATTTCTCCTTGCGATATTTCTTGGGCTGAATACCGGTGGCTTGATTCGCTGGATAATGAGAAAGCCTTTCAAGAACTACCAAAACTACTTCCCAAGGTTCTGTCGATGGAAATCGTTCCAGGTGCAGTATGTCAGTTTAGGCTCAAGTCGGCAGGAATCATACGAGACGCAGAGCATAGTGGCACGATCGTAGAGGAACCCGTTAGTACTGTGGAAACTGACATGCTTTACAAATTTGTTAGTGAATTTATGAGGATCGCTGATAAAAACAAACTCAACCTCATCGAAACTATTCCTCCATCCTCGGATGACACCGCCCCTAAGGCGAGACGTACAAGTTCAAGAGGTGGGCGAAAGTAATATCTTGGACATCTAGTTACGTTGGTCAAGTATTTCTGTGCGACTGACCTCTTTGAGCAGATAGAGGTCAGTCGCGAACGTCCTCCACCGGCTGAAAATAGCCCTTGATCGAACGTCTGCTTTTGGCTGTAAGCTAACCTTCAACAAAAGCAAGGGGCGATTCAAGACTTAAGTACATATCTGCATCAACCACTACCACCACGACACACCCACTCAAACATCCCCACAATAAATAGTTGCACCGCTCAAGCGCCCCCCCTATAGTTCGCCCTCGCGGCAAAATCCGCGAACGACCTTGGCCGGTCGAATTGCAACGACGCATCAGCGTCCAAAACACCATTGCAGACGCTTTTTTTGTGCCTGCGATTCTGTGTTATGGCGGCTGTGTGCGGGACACCTTCGGGTGTGCCGGTGTCGTTGTAGCCGGTCGGCCAACCCTCGCACAGCTGCCACCCTCCATTTGCTTGGCCGCAAACGGTGGAAGCTCTACAACGAGTAACGACCATGGACGATCAATCGATTTCCCGCTTCTCCCCCGTCGACACCCACGACGCCAACCAAGCCGTTTTCTACCTCGACACCCAAGCCTCTCTGAGCGATCTGGCCAGCAGTGCGGCCCATCGTTTCACCGTGGTGCGGGATCTGATGGACACGCTGTCCACGCTTAACCTGAAAGACATTGCCGACTGCGACCTGACGCGGGTCACCCGAGGGGTGCATCTGCTCACACGGGAGGGTTGCGCGGTGCTGGAGGTGATTCAGTGGCGAACAGCGCAAGAGGCCTGAAGGCCATTGAACTCAAGAAGCGCGTAAAACGCGCTTGGCTTTGCCCCGGCCTTTGATCTTGCTTTGGCTTTTGATCTGGCTTTTGATCTTGATCTTCCTGCCCCCTCCAGAAGGCCGAACGTAGGCGTTGCGTAGGGGGCAGCTCGGCATGGATGCCGAGCTAGCCGCCATCAGGCCATGGATGGCCTGTGGCGGCGTGCCCCCGGAGCAATGCCGAAGTGAGGGAACGCCGAGCCTAGGCGAGGCGCCGGATGCGGGGGCAGAGAGCCTTTGGTTACTTTGGGCTCCATCCAAAGTGACCCGCTGTAAGAGCGGAACCCTAAGCGGCCGCACCCGCAGCAACGGATATGTACCCCAAACGCCCAGGCACATCCCTCATCCCGATTTCGCCGGCATGGCTGGGGCATGCTGGATATCGATATCGCGCATTACCTGGGCAAGACCGAGAAGGTCAACGTGACCTTGCCGGGTTATGTGATCCAGCAGATCGACCGCTTCGTCCGCGAGCACAACATCAAGTGCCGGTCGTCTTTTCTGGCGGATGCGGCGATGGAAAAACTGGAACGATAAAGACCCTCAACACACCCCACACAGCCCCAGGCTCCAGACCGGCCAACAGGCCGCCGTCACCCACACGCTAGAGAGACGAGGCGTGAACACTGATGTTCCCGTTAATTCAAAGCAATGTTCCTCGACTGCTCGCTGTCAGGTAGTGCTAGCGCCGACCATTCGAAAGCCCATGAGAGAAATCGTTATCTGGACGACCAGAACCAGGCACAGCAATACCGCTGCCATTCCCCAGTCACCATGGTCGGCGATAACCCCCAACGTCGCGATCATTATCGTGGCGCCAATATTGCCGACTAACCAGAAAATTGAGGTCGCCGTCCCCGACCTGGAGAGTCCGGCAGTGTCGGCTATCAGTTGCAGCAGAAGAGGCAACGGAGATAACAGCGCGGCACCGATCACGATCCCTGCCAGACTCAATATCCAAGGGGAACCCGAGGTGAAAAGCAGTACCGTGCCTCCCCCTGCCAACAATGAAACCCCGGACAGAATGCCCCCCACGCTTGCACCGCTGCGCACCAGTAAAGGCATGAACGTCATACCCGCGATACCACCGGCCAACATCAGAACAACGATAAATCCTGAAACCTGGGCATCGATCCCCTGACGCAACAGGATCGGCTCCAGCCATGTCGTAATGGCGGAGAAATAGCCGTTGGTTAAAAAAATCATCAGCAAAACAGCCATGAACGGAGCCGTGCGCAATAAATCGACACCCTCCGCCAGTAAACGGCCGCCGGACTTGGTCGGGGCGGACGTTGTTTGCACAAGAGGGCCATCTCGCGGGACATAAATGAAGGTCAATAGCGCAATCAGCCCCAGGATCGCGACGTCAATCAACAACGAACTGCTGACGTTCCCCTCCTCCGTCAACGGGACAATCATGAACGCGGAGCCTATACCCAGGAAAATCACCGTACTGAACAGCGTCGTGACCCGCACATGTTCATCTTCAGAAAACCAGGTGATCATCAACTTGACGAGCAACGACATGGTCAAGGGTTGAACAAACCCGAACAACAGTTGGCCGGCAAGCAGGTATTCATAATGGGGTTGTAACACCCGGATCAATGCCGCCAACAACATGGCAATGGCGGTGATACGCAAGGCTGTTTGCACCGATATCCGGTCAATCAGGCCACCACTGGGAAGTGCCAGCGGTAATGCAAGTGCCGTCACAGCCAAAGACAATGAACCGACTTCCCCATAAGTAATACCGTACTGGGTGGACACCTGATCCGTGATAGGCGCAAAGCGCATCCACTCATACTGGGTCAACGCCAGCATGCCGGAGTAAATACAAAGAATACGGTAACGTACTGGGATCACTTTAATCTCCCGCAAGAAGACACAAGTGAAGTCCGGGGCGAATGCGCCGGACCTTGAGTTCACACTGTGCAATCAGAACGCCCTCATAGGGCATTGGTTGTCAGCAACCTTAATACTTGATTCCGGTTGCCAGGCTCCAGTCACCGTATTGCGTGCGGGAAACTGTAATATCGCGAAAACCGGCGATCGTCAGCAGCTCCCTTATTTCGGTCTCTGACAATTGCTGACCCTGGGTCCACAGCAACATGTTCGCGTTATAAGCCGCGACATTATGTGGGCCGGTCTTGTCTTTATTAAAAAACATCTCATGAAGAATGATACGGCCGCCGCTGGGCAGTGCATCAAAACTCTTTTTGGCCAGAAACAGACACTTGTCCAGCGGCCAATCATGAAAAATATCACTGTAAAGATGCACATCGGCGGCTGGATACTCAGACGCCCAGATGTCTCCTTTATGGGTTGTGATGCGCCCCGCCATCCGGTACTGCTCGACGTAGGTATCGGCAATATCGCAGACATAGGGAAGATCAAAGATCACGGCATTCAGTTCAGGCCATTTCTCCAGCGCACAAATAGAGTGAACACCCGAACCACCGCCCACATCCAGAAGACAGCTATACCCGGACAGATCAATCCGACCCGACCAGGCCCGAGCCGGTCCTTTGCTTTTACTGTGCATCGCCTTGGTGAAAATTTCGCTGTGTAACTGGTCCTGCGCATTGTTCTCAAACAGATCAGTCTTACCGAACAACCCGGACTCTCCACTGAGCATCGACTCTTTGAAGAATGCATAAGAGAACGCATCTTCTTTGTGGCGTGCGGATTGCAGGACCCCACTGAACGAGGTCTCCGATTTTCGGGTCAGAAACGCTTGCGCCAAAGACGTCAGGCCATAGCACTCCCCACTCTTCTCAAGCAGCCCCTGACTGGTGCACATAGCCACAAGCGCCTGTGCCGCCCGAGGTGCCAGTTCCAATGCCGAGCCGATTTCCCCCAGCCTCAGCGCTTTGCCTTCAAGCAGATCAAACAGTTTTACTTCATCCGCAAAAAACAAGGTGTAGGTATTGATAAACCCGAAGTAGATATCAAATATCTGTTTATCACTGTGATGCTCAGTGTGCCCTGTACTGTCCATGTAGATGCCTATCCCAGTTCAAAAATGCCGTTGAAGACCATCAACGATACCGTGACAATAAAAACCCTCAACAACACGATCAAACGCCTGCCTGGCCTCATGCGAAGCGTTGCCCACCAGGTAACCATGTGAACAGGCCTTCAACATCTCGATGTCATTACAACTGTCCCCGAACGAGATGACTCTGGCGGGGGAAATCTCATGTTTCTTGACGATGAAATCGACCCCCTGCTTCTTTCCGCACCCCGGGTGCATGATGGCTACATCGTAGACATTCTCAGGGTCGCCGGCGGCGGCACTGGCGTAGGTAATTGAGGCCTCAAGACCCACCTGCAAACAGAGTCTATGGATCTGCTCGATGGCGATCGCTTCATTGCCATCGGCCTTCAAGTAATAACCCCGAATGCGTTTTTGCTGGAAAGCCTCCGACTGCAACGTCAACTCAATACCCTCTTGCTCGAACAGGGTGCTCAGCCTTATGACCCGCTCTGGAAAGGTGCCTGCGCCTTGTAACGGCCAACCCTCATCCTCCAGAACACTGTCCGGGTGATTCCAGTACAACTCGGTTCCCAGACTGGTCAGTGCAAAGTCCCAGGGAAACTCGGGGTATCTCTTCATCTTGTCCAGGACCACCGCTTGACTGTTTCCCGTGGCCCAGCCAAACAACAGGTGGTGCTTGCGTTTCAGTTGATTCAAACAGCTTTCCAGTTTGTCTATCCCGGCATCCGCCTCTCGAGATGACAAGACCGGCATGAACGTCTCGTCAAAATCAGAAACTATCAACCAGGTGTCTTTGCTCGTCATACCTGCTCACTCTCTGATGAGTCCCATGGACTGTGAGGATATTTCAATCCGGGAAAACTCCCCGACCGCTCCCTCGGAAAAGGGCGACTGCACACTAAACCCGACGCGCACTTCATCCGGGCAGTTGCTCACATAGAACGCCCGATGAAAAACCACGGCACCCTCAGAGCCACTCAGATAACACGAGAAAACATCCCCACTTCGCGAAATGAACAGCCGCACAGGCTCATCGTTTACCTCGATGCCATTGACTTCATCGCTATAGGGCGATGAATGCACCGATACGATCTTCTTGTTGCTGCCGTACTCTTCAACACCGAACTTCAGCTTGTGCAGCCCGACGTGAAGAAAGAGCCCTGCAGCATCAAACTTGGCCAGGCTGAATAACTTGATGTCAGCGCCAAGGGCAAACTCTCCCGTCACCGACGTGAGCAAAGTGCCCAAGCTGTCCACCGTATGAAGCCCTGGAATATTGAACGAATCACTACCGGGTTCGCTTCGCAGTTTCAGAACCGGCGCTACATAACGCAGCTGCGCGCAATGCTCGGCAGCGAACACACGATCACTGATCCTCAGTACGGTGTTCGGGTCTTTGCGCAAAAGAGGCGTAGTGCCAACGGTGTCATCCATACAGGTTCATTCCGCCATCGACCGACAGGGATTGAGCCGTGATGTCTTCGTTCTCAAGCACCGCCAGACAGAACCGGGCAATGTTTTCCGGGATCTGTGTACGACCCAGCGGGATCAGGCCCTCCATGCGAGCCCACAAGTCATCCAGCGACTCGTTAGGCTCGATGAGGCGGTTCTCCAGGTACTTCCACATATTGGTTTTGACGATGCCGGGGCAAACGCAGTTGACCCGGATATTGTGAGTGGCCAACTCCAGCGCCAAGGCGCCAGAGAAGCCCTGCAACCCGGCTTTCGCGGCGCAGTAGGAAGATATTCCAGGAAAGGCGACTTTTGCGGCAATGGAGCTGATGTTCAGGATCGCGCCGCCCTTGCCTCTCTGGATCAGTGCGCGGGCAGCCTCACGCGACGTCAAGTAAGGTGCTGTAAGGTTGGTTTGCACGATCGCGTCAAACTCGCTCAGCGATGATTCAACCGTGTTGATCAGATGGCTGCTGCCAATGGCGTTGACCAGGCCGTAAAAGTGCTCTGACTCATGGACAACGCCACCTACGGCTTCTATGACCTGGGCTTCAGACGTTGCGTCGACCGCAATGGCCTTTACCGAAAGCCCTTGCTCCACCAGATCCGCCGCCAGCGTGCGAGCCGCCTGATAACCACTGACATCCTGAGTTTGATAGTGGTTGATTGCATTGGGTGTCCGGTCGGTATCAAAGATGTAGACATGAACACCTTCTTTGGCCAGTACTTCAACAATCGCGGAGCCGATGCCTCTGGCACCGCCCACGACGATCATGGTTTTACCGGACAACTTGCCTTGCGCTTTATTTCCCTGCGTCATAAACCACTGCTCCTGAATCCATAGAAAGCCCGCCGAACCCTATACAGGGCTCAGAAAACCAATAAGTAGTTGAAACTGCATTTAAACGTGTGAAGTCTAATTAACTAATGCGTACGGCGGATCAGCCAACAATGCACCCAGTGCTCGAGGTGCAACATTTGCCTGGAAAGTCTCGGTTGTTGGCCACTCGTAGGCATCACTGAAGACCTTGCGAACTCGAACCAGCAACCTGGACTCAATGTATTCAGCCAGGTTGAAGCGACCACTGTTATGTTCTACGACAATAATTTCGGCACATTGGCTCAGCATCTGTTTAACCAACTCAAGATCCGGCCGAACGGACAGGAACCGGATATGCGTGCATCTTTTTGTCGTGGCGACCTGAAAGGCTTCATACGCCATCGACTCCGATGACACTATCAATGAACCGGCGGCAAACTCGGGCTGAAAAATATAGATATCTTCAGACAGCTTCCGGTACTTCTCTCTCAGGGCACACACTCTTTCCATGGGCTGGTCGTACATTAAGTACAGGCCGTTTCCACCCTGTGCTTTCTGCCGATGAATACAGGCCAACAGATCGAGAGGGTCTGTCAGTTCGTATACGGTTTCTTCCGTCAGCAAGCTGAATACGGTTGAGGCGTACGTAGCGCCGCCCCACACACCGTTCTTCCGAGCGCCAATGACATGCAAATTACGACAGGCAATCAAAGCAGAGTGCAGTACATCTATCGCGTTGAGGTAATACTTGTCATCGGTCAGGACAAACTTCAGTTCATCATCCGGGCACCCCATCGCGCAGGTCAGCAACGCTGACTCGGCCAGGCCAGTGTTGCAATAACCGGACAATGACTTAAGGCCAAACCGAGCGGCCAGATCCGCGGTGAATACATGGACAGGTGCCCCTGAGCGAACTTCTTCGATAATGTCGGCCGTTCGACTGCAACTGGAAGCTTTCCTCAGATCATTCTTCTGCTGATCGTCCGTTGACGTCATCAAACTCTGATGGCTGGCACGTTTGAAGGAGTGAACGCCTTTTTCGGTATGACAGATGATCGCGGCCGAGCGATGGTCCTTCTCTGCCTGGCGAATGTGTTCACTGATCGCCTGGGTGTCGTGTCCATCCACTTCATAAACATCAGAGAAGTAGGCGGCCAAATACTCCGGCCTCAACTTCCCGGGAAGTGGGTCAATCCCTCTGCCATTGTTGTCCACTATCAACGTCAGGTTCTTGACCTCAAGTTCGCCAATCAGGCGAATCGCCTCGAAAGACACCCCTTCGTTCAACTCACCGTCACCCGCCACACAGATAACACGTGCATCACGATTGGTATTGGCCCGCCCCAACGCAATGCCCACTCCCTCGCCCAGGCTATGCCGCATGCTGTAGGCAAAACCGTAGTGTTTATTGACAACAGCCGGAATCTTGTCGTGAACCGCAGCCAAAAAAGCCAAAGGCATACCGTTGAGCACATGACGATAAGCATAAAACAATGGCGCAATATGCCCCCTGCCAATCACCAGATCCTGATTGGCCACCCCTGCCGCATTGCAGAGCTCCAATGCAAACAGTGCTTCGGCAATGTTCAGTGACGACAGGCAAGATGCCAGGGTTCCGTAACCGGCAATTTCATGAATCCGCTCCAGGCAGACCCTGACGTCTGAATAGAAAGGCGTAAATTGTCTGGCGATGGCTACCGACAGTTCGTTGATCGTCTGGCACTTCGACGCCTCGGCAATACCGACTTCAACTTCCTCATTGGCACGCACATACTCATCGGCCGTCAGGTACGCCTTCCGTTTATGCACGCTTTGACGAATGCCATGTAACGGCGTCAACAGGCTGGCAACTGGCTCGAGGTCATAACTGACTAATTGATTCATTCAACACCTCGAACACGTCACTTAGCGTTTCTTCTGACATGATGTAGGCGGGCGCCAGGCAAGCCCAATCTTCCTCACCTCGGATAATCAACTTCCTTTCAAAGCACAGCCCACCCAACTTCTTGCCTGCCTGCTCCCCAAGGCTTGAGTCCAGGGTTATGCCGATCAGCAAGCCGTGGGATTCAATGCGGGCGATCCGCTCATTCCCGGCGATTTCCTGACACAGCGCCTGAGTCTTTGTAATGAGTTTTTGTAGCTGCCCTGCGGCCTCTATCTGTTCCAGCACGCGCATCGACGCATTGATGGCCGCGATCGAAACCGGGTTGCTTGCATAGGTATGCGAATAGGAAAACGGGATCCACGGCTCTGGCTTGTCAAACACCGAAGCGATTTTATGGGATGTCGCCATAGCGGATGCCGGGTAATAACCACCGCTGATGCCTTTCCCGAGCGCGACGATATCGGCAGAAACCCCAAACTGATGGGTATTCAAGAACTCTCCGGTTCGAGAGGCGCCGGTCACGATTTCATCGGTAATCATCACAATATCGTAACGGTCACACAGTTCACGAATACCGATCAGGTACTCGCCGGGAGTTTGCCGCATCCCTTTCAAATGGTTGACCGGCTCGAAAATAATGCAAGCGATCTGCTCCGCACCATAATGAAGAATAATATTCTCCACATCCGCCACGCTGTGCATTTCCAACGCCTGACCTTCGTGAACGACAGGGAATGGCGGGTTGATCCGAATCGTGTCGTAACCGCTGCAACGCAGGTCCTTGAAATCGTTCCTGCCGGTAATACTGTGGGCCCCCAAGGTGGCGCCGTGATAGGAGTGCTTGCGGCAGATCACTTTCTTCTTGAACGTATTGCCTTTGCGCTGGTGATATTCCAAGGCCATGGCAATCGACGACTCGATGGCTTCCGAGCCGCTGTTGACATACAGCAAGCCGCCATCTTCCATCTTGGCGCGTTTGAGCAGCAGCTCTGAAGTTTCAAACAGCTCGGACGAATAGAAATGATCCTTGGGGTGGAAAGGCAGATCCGTCAACGTTTTGGAAATATGCTGCTTGATGGGGTCGCACGAATACCCGAACGGTACGTTAAACATGCCCGAAATCGCATCCGTGTAGATGCCACCCTCTGCATGAACACTGACATCTTTAACAGAGCCAACAATTTGATCTTTCACGCGTGACTGATAGACAAACATCCCTTTATGCCCTCTATTGATTAGATCGGATAAACCTGAGAACCAGCGCCCAGCACTTTACTGTGTGGCGGAACCGACTTTGCCACGACAGCACCCGCACCGATAATTGACCCTTTACCCACTGTGACGCCCGGCAAGATTGTTGCGCCGCCGCCAATCCATACATCATCTTCAATGACTACAGGTGCACCCGATTCTATATAACGACGCCGCTGCTCAAGATCCTTGGCATGGTTAGAGGTATAAATACCGACATGAGGCCCGATAAACACCCGGTTCCCGATGTTTATTTCAAACGCATCGAGGAACACCCCATTGGCATTAATAAAAACACCATCACCAATGTTTATGTTCGAACCAAACTCACAAAAGAAATTGCCCCACTGTTCAAACCCCTCACCCACTGATCCGAAAAGGAGTTTATAAAGCGGCTCCCGACCATCAGGGTTATTGCTGATGGAGGAACACAACGCACGGGCGGTGCGCCTACGGGCAACTAAAGCAGGTTCCGCCGCATCGAATGTCATGAACTCACGCATACGCCACCCTGTACACACGGGCGTAACAGAGAGCACTCATGCCGTGCTGATCGGCAAGTAAACGGGGGCAACCAAGACGATCATTAGTTCCGCGCCCGCCACTACCACCAACAAATAACGCCCACACTTCCCCAATAGCCTGATTCCCTTCAGCCATCATCATCTCCATCTACTATTTATTTTTTAAATATACTTCGGCACTTCCTGAAATTTTTCCACCTTCTACACTCGCCACCAGCGCCTTGCAAGTTTGTTATTACGTCAGTCGTATTGTCATGTCACTGTTTTCAGGGCCTGTTACTTCCGTTCTGGATTGAGTGTGACGACGCCGATGGGCTGCCCATTGCGCGTCGCACCTGACCAACGATGCGCAGGTTGATAAAGGACTTGCTGCTACAGCGCATGACGCTCGGCCAGCACCTCTTGATCCTCGCCGCGATGACGCTGCGCAAGTGGATACGAAGCGGACTTCCGCCAAGTAAGTCGCACTTGCCAAGTCACCCTTAGCCGTCTGCGCCAGATCGATGGCAAGACTGTGCGTTCGCCGATCGTGCTGACCAACAAAGGCCTGCCCGCCTGCGCCGGCCACAACCCTATTTTCCCCAAGCCCACCGAAGCACAACCGCAGTCAGCGGAGCGTGCAGCGCTGATCGCGCAGATCGTCGACGCGAGTGTCATCGCGAAAATGCAGCCCGACGCCGAGGATTCCCCTTCGGTCCAGAAAACACTGCTCGACAGATCCATAGCGGAACGCAAACAGCGCCTCGACTTCAGCCTGCCCGATGCCTATTGGACTGAATATCAGCAGAACCTGGAGCAGTTCTCCAATGAGATGAGGGGCACCAAGGCCCGTTCATTGCAGTTGTACAAGGATTACTACACCAACCGTCTGGGCCTGCTCGACACCCCGGCGATCAAGGAACTTTTGCCCAACAGCGAAGCGGCCGACCGTAGCAAGGCGATGTCGACCAATAATGAAATGCTGGAGTACTACTACCGAGCCCAGCAAGCACTGCTGAAGGAAACACTGAGCGCACATCAGGCACGCATGGCCGATCTGGATCAGCGCTTTGAGGTGTGCAAGCGTTTCGCGGCCTGCTGGCAACGTTGAAATGGATATGCCCCCGTCTCTTGTAGCCGCTGCCGCAGGCTGCGCCTGAGGTCGGGGGCGCAGTACATCAGGTGGGTTGTGGCGCCAGGTTTGGCGTCTCCTTCGGAGACGTTCGCAGCCTGTGGCAGCGGCTACAGAAGGTCGACCTTCTTTACCCGAGGAAAGCTCCGCTGGCGCCAGCATCCGCCAACGCAAACAACAACCTCTCCACCGCTTCTCCAGGGGCCGACCCCAGATCAATCTTGACCCTGTACCCCTCCTCCGTGGCCTCCGGGTCCGACACGAAATGCACCACCCCTTGCAGCCCTTCTTCGGTCGGCGAATTCTCGTCTTCCCCATCGAACCACTCAAAGAACCACCCCCGAATAACCTCGCATGCCTGTTCCAGGCTCAAGCCCCGCACCTCCAGCGGCAACCAGTCCCAGCCAAAGGGCAAGATCCCCACCGCCATCTGCTCGATCGCAAACCTCACAGGCTCAAAACCCAGCTCAGCTTCGGCATCGACCTGCACCGGCTCCCCGCTCTCGGCCGCGATCACATCCACCCGACAAGGCGTGCCCATGGCCCCTTCAACCGCCAGCGAACCATCGCTGTTGCGGTACGCGGGCTCGACATGCGCCGCCCCTTCTGCGGCAACACGCGCCAGGGTTTCAACATAGGGTTTACGAATGGCGACAAGCAGTTCGCTGACGGTCATGGATCTGATGACTTCCTTGGCATGAACCCGCCGATGGATCGGCCTTCGACGGGGGGAGATGGGTGACTGAAAATCCGCGGCCATAGTGCAGTGGCGGCAATGGCACGTCCATGAAAAACCGAGGGCACTTTCATGTTGCCTGGCACCGCCCAGCACACCGGCCCCTGCTGAACGACACCCCTTGATACATAACTCCAGACACACAATTCAACCTGCGTTATCATGCGCCTGGAGTTATAAAGCGCCTCTCACCCCGACAAGGAGATGGAGGTGCAAAGCAGACAGTTGATCAAGGAGCTTGAAGCCGCGGGATGGGTGCTGGAGCGAGTCACTGGCAGCCATCATCTGTTCCAGCATCCCTACAGGCCCCACACCGTTCCAGTGCCTCACCCGAAGAAGGATCTGCCCCGGGGAACGGTCAGGGCCATCAGGAAACTGGCCGGGCTGCTTTAGCTCCCATCATTCTTCGCACCTGTATTGAGGAAATCCCCGTGCAATATCCCATCTGCATCGAGTGGGGCGACGAACACACCGCCACCGGCATCCAGATTCCCGACATCCCCGGCGCCGTCACCGCCGGAGACACCTTCGAGGCCGCCTACAGCGCCGCCATCGAGATTGCCCACGTCATGCTCGAAGAACGGGCCCGAGCCGGGCAGGCCATTCCCCTGCCCTCGCCCACCAGCAAACACCGCACCCACCCCGATTTCGCGGGCATGGGCTGGGGCATGCTGGAGATCGACATCACGCCTTACCTGGGCAAGACCGAGAAGGTCAACGTGACCTTGCCGGGGTATGTGATTCAGCAGATCGACCGCTTCGTCCGCGAGCACAACATCAAGAGCCGCTCGTCCTTCCTGGCCGATGCGGCGATGGAAAAGCTCGGGCGCTAAACACAGGCTCAAGCGGGGAACAGGGCCAATGCAGAACGCCGTCAGGTTGGAGAATCGCCCTCAGGCCGCCTGCCGTCAGATGTTGAGTTGATCCGGCCCTGGTTTTGGTTTTGGCTTTTGATCTTCCTGCCCCTTTAGACACGATGGCCGAACGCAGGCAGTGATTCGTGGGTAACCCGGCAGGACGCCGGGTTAGCCGCCATCCGGACAGGGACGGCCTGTGGCGGCGACCCACGGATCAATGCCGGAGTTCGGGCATGCTTCGCTATGCGAGGCACAGAGTGGAGGGGCAGGAGCCCTTTGGTGACTTTGGGCTGGGCCGGCATTCCGGCTTTTCCAAAGTGACTCGCTGTAAGAACGAAACCATAAGTGGCCGTAACCGCAGCAACGGATATGTACGCAGAACCCTATGCAGCCAGGTGAAAAGCATCGGCAGGTTTGGCGAGGACTGCGTCCTCGTGCGCAGCCTCGCTGCGCTCGACAGCGGCTACAGGTTTCGACGGTCAGGGCCATAAGGAAACTGCTTGCTTTTGCGCTGTTCAAAAGTGAGTCGCTGTAAGAGCGAAACCGCCAGCGGCCCTGGCCGCAGCAACGGATATGTCACCCACCCCGCGCCCTCATTGAAGAGCTTCGCTGGCAAGCCAGCTCCTACGAAGGAACCAGACCACCGTAGGGCAAAAAACCGCGCTCAAACCTTGAACCGTGCCACCAGCCGGTTCAACTCAATCGCCAGATTGGCCATCTCCCCACAGGCACTGGCCGTCTGGCTGGCCCCCGCCGAGCTCTGGATCGACAGCTCGCGAATGCTGGTCAGGTTCTGGTCCGCCTCGCGCGCCACCTGGGCCTGCTCTTCCGAGGCGGTGGCAATCAGCAGGTTGCGCTCATTGATCTGGGTGATCGCCTGGGCAATCTGTTTGAGCGACACATCAGCGTTCTGCGCCACCGAAATCGAGCTGTTGGCCATCTCCGCGCTGACATTCATGGCACTCACCGCCTGGGTCGAATCGGCCTGGATCGCGCTGATCATCTGCTCGATTTCCTGGGTCGACTGCTGGGTGCGGTGGGCCAGGGCCCGCACTTCATCGGCCACCACCGCAAAACCCCGGCCCTGCTCACCGGCGCGGGCGGCTTCGATGGCGGCGTTGAGGGCCAGCAGGTTGGTCTGCTCGGCAATCGCGCGAATCACTTCCACCACTTTGCTGATGTCCTGGGCCCTGCCGGACAGCGCCTTGACCTGCTCGCCGGTGCTGGCCACGTTGCCGGCCAGGCCTTCGATGGCCTTCAGGGTCTGGGCCACGTTCTCGATGCCGGAACGGGTGAACTCCATGGACTCGCGGGACGACTGCGCGGCCGCTTCGGCGTTGCGTGCCACCTCGTCCACCGCGGCGCTCATTTCAGTCACCGCGGTGGCTGCCTGGCTGACTTCATCGTTCTGCCGCACCAGCCCGCGGCTGGCGTCTTCGGTCACCGCGGTCATTTCTTCCGAGGCCGAGGCCAGTTGGGTCGAAGAGTCGGCGATGTGGGCGATGGTTTCCCGCAGATTGCTCTGCATCTTGGCCAGGGCGGCCAGCAGGCGACCGGCTTCATCGCGGCCATTGACCCCGATCTCCCGGGACAGGTCGCTGCCGGCGATGCGCTCGGCCACCGCCAGGGCATCGCCGATGGGCGCGGTGATGCTGCGGGTCAGCACGGTGGCCAGCACCACGGTGAGCACCACCGTTACCCCCATCAACACCAGCACCAGCGTCAGGCCGCTGTTGTACACCGACGAAGCGGTGATCCCCGCCTGCCTGGCGCCCTCGTCATTGAAGTCCGAGAGCTTGTCCATCTTCTCCTGCATGGCGTTGGTCATGGGGCTGATGCGGGTGTTGATCAAGGTGATGGCCGCGGCGTTGTCACCGCTGCGCAGCAGCGGCTCCAGCTCGTCCACCAGCTTGAAATAGGCCTGTACATCAGTCGCCACCGCCTGGTACAGCTCACGCTCCGCCGGCCCGGTGATCAGGGGGACGTACTGGCTGATGGTGTTCTGCAGGGTGCTTCGATAACCGCTCAAGGAGGCGATGCGGGTCTGGCGTTGTTGTTCGTCGGTGGTCACGGTGATGCGGATGCTTTCCAGGCGCAGGCGCAAGATGCCGGTCTTCATCTTGCCGATCTCGCGGATGCTGGCCATCCAGTTGGTCTCGACATCCTGCTCGGAGTCTCGCAGCTTGCCCATTTGCAGCACCGCGACCATGCCCAGGGCGAACACCACCAGGACAATGAGCGAGAAAAAGGCGGCAGACCTTGGTGCAAGATTCATTGTCCTGACGTTCATGGTTTATCTCTCTAATAGAATGGTCGGTACTTCCCTGCTGTCATTCCACGCTATCGACTGAGTGTCAGAGAGCTGCAAACAAGCCGACGACTGGGGTAGCGGCCCACCCCGCACGGCAACGTCGATACTCACTCGGGTCAATCCAGGCCTGTCGGGATTGCAGGCCACACTCCGTCCTCCTGCGCCCATGAACCGCCTCCCGGGCGGGTGAGCATCAGTTAAGTCGAATAACGCGGCCCGCGCCGTCTCGATGCTTCGGGGCAATGGCACCTGGTGCCCGGCGTCTATCCACCGGGGGGCCTAACAAGCCATAGCAGATGATGGCATTTTGTCACTGCCGTCGATCCGACCGCTCTTGAAAACCGCTCGGCCAGGTTGCGCCTGAACGGGGCAAAAACCGACTGCCCACTGAAGAATCCAGCCGCTACGGCATACAATCCCGCCCTCAACCGCCTGAAGGATCAGCCATGTCCATCACCAACCCAACAGTCATCGATATCTGGGCAATCCCCAAATCCGCGCCCGACAGCCTGCTGTTGATCATGGTCGACCCTCTCGAATGGGGTGACGAAGCGGCGCACAGCGAGCACCTGCTCCTGCTGCAGGAGAAGATCAACACCTACATCACCTTTATCGAAAGTGAGGAGATCTACCGCGAAATTCCCGATGCCTGCGGCAAGCAGCTGATGATCCGGGTCCTGGGTTTGCACGAGCTGCCCGAGCAGGTCGATTGGTTTTTCAAACGCATTGGCGAGATCCTCAACGAGCGCGGCATTGGCTTTGATTTCGAGCTGAAAGTGACCGAACAGGCTCCCGGCCTGTAGCCCGCCAGCTGCGCGCTGCCCCTCGGTCGAGCAGCGCGCAGCACCACCTTATGCCGGCAGGATCAGCCCCCGGTTAAGCGCAATGAAATCCACATGCCGCTCATGGGAAAAGCCCTCGATCACCTCTTGCAGGTGCACATGCTCCCGCCCATTGAGCGCCATTTCGTTGGCCGCATTGATCAAGAAAACACCCAGCGCCCTGAGTGTGTCCGGCTCGGCGAGAATCGAGATCTCGTCCAGCTGGATGCCCTGCTCACTGCCCACCGCGGTTCCCTGAACGCTAAAGCGTTTCAACGTTGGCAAAGGTCGAACTCCTGTACCCGAAGGTCATGCTCAAATCGAGGTCATGGGCAAGGTTTGACCCATCCCCACTACTGCAAGGGCACATAAATATCCGTCAGCCACTGCTCCAGTGGGGTCTGCGGATAAATACTCAGGTATTCAAAGAACATCGGCTGATCCCGCAGCTCCTCGCCACTGCCCGGCAGCCAATCGCGGTAGATCGGGTAGACGCTTTCACCGATGTGATCCGGCGAGCCCACATGCCGCACCACCGCATAGCGGCCACCGGCAATCTGCATCTCGCCAATACCCGCCTCATTGGCCACCACCGCCTCATGAATCTCGCCGCAGATGGCAAAGCGGAATTCCTGCGGCGCCGTGGTATCGGGGTTGTTGAAGGGAATGCCAAAACTGCGACTCGATGCCACCGGCGACTGCCCGCTCTGCATCCGCCAATCGATAAACCTGCGCACGCTTTCATTGACCAGCTCGGCAGGCCCGCAGTGCTCCAGCGCTGCAACCCGGGTGTCGGCAAAGTCCACGATTCGTACCTGCATGATGATGCTCCTGGAAAAATGAGGGATGGCAAATACCGCATTCCAGACCTGCCAGTTCGGCTGCTTCCTGAACGCACTCGGGCTCATGCCGAACGCCCGCCTGAACGCCCTGGAAAACGCCTCGGGGCTTTCGAAACCAGCGCCGAGCGCGGCCTCCAGCACCGAGTAGTCCGCCCGGGACACCAGGCGATGGGCCGCACCGCGCAAGCGCATCAGTTGCACATAACGTGCAACCGGCACGCCGACGAAAGCGGTGAATTGCCGATGGAAGTGAAACTCGGAGAAGTTCGCCACCCGGCTCAACGTCTTCACCGACAGATCGCCTTCAAGGTTCTCATTGATGTAGGCCAGTACCGCGTTGAAGCGTTTGGCGTAGGCGGCGTTGATCGACAGGTCAGGCACTGGGCAAAGGCTCCGGGAATAACGGTAGGCACAGGATCGGCTATCCCGGCAGGCACGCGCCTAGCCGCTCTTGCTCAAGGTGCACCCGGGTGGTTCGTGGCAGCCGCTCGGGGAAACAGCCTTGAATCACCCCGCGCCGTGATTGTCCTCATCATTCGACAGCAAGCCAATGGCCTGCCGCGCCAGCAACACAAAGGCGCTCCTGTTTGATAATGGCAGCTGCTTCGACCGAGCGGCCGCTTGACCTCACTGGCCGCTACCGCACACCAGGCCGCTCGCATGATGGTTTATGGCGTCGCCGCCAAAGAACGGATATTTTGCAGCCCCCCGTTCAGCGGGAGCATTACTCACACCTCAACACAAGGAGTTGCAATGGGCATCTCGCTCCCCCTCTGGCTCATTCTCACGGCGATTACCGCTTACGCGGCCAGTACACGTGGGCGCTCGGGGCCAAGATGGTTTGCAATCGGGCTGTTCTTTCCGGGTGTCGCCCTGCTTGCCCTGTGGTTGATGCCCCGGCTGGCCAAGACCGGCGTTGACGCGCTGGTGCATGAAGATCTGCGCCCTTGTCCTGCCTGCGGCCAGGACATCAAGGCCAACGCCTCACGATGCAAGCGCTGCGGCGCCGACGTGGAGCCTATTGCCTTGAGGGAACGCAGCGGATGGGTGGCCCGCATCACCCCGCAAACCGATGAAGACTTTGCGCGCATGGCGGCCCAGATGGGGCTCATCGACATCCCCACCATTCTCGATGAACCACCGCACCTTTTTGCCGGCCCGTTCGAAGAAAAGGCCGAGGCACAAAATACCCTCAACTACCTGAAGTCCGAGCATGGCCTGGATGGGCTGGTGACCTGGCGCTCAGTGACCCGGTAAATGGAATGCTTGCCAGCCGACCTCGTTAAGGATCAGACGTGTCCATCACCAATCCCAAAGTCATCGATTTCTGGGCAATTCCCAAAGACCCGCCCGACAGCCTGTTGCTGGTGATGACCGACCACCTCGAATGGGGCAGCAAGGCTGAACAAGGCGAACACCTGCTGTTGCTGCAAGAGAAAATCAACAGCTACATCGCCTTCATCGAAGGTGGCCAGATCTACACCGAGATCCCCGGCGCCTATGGCAAGTACCCGATCATCCAGGTCGTAGGCTTGTATGAACTGCCCGAGCAGGCCGAGTACTTCATGGCCCGGGTTACCGAAACCCTGAATGAGGTGGGCATTGGCTTTGAGTTCGAACTGCGGGCCGACGAACGGATTCGCAACATGTAACTAGGCCGAGCAATGCGCTGCCTCAGGCAGGCTTGATCAGCGCCCGGTTGAGGGCAATCACATCCACATGCGCCTGGTGCGAGAAGTGCTCGATCACGTCTTGCAGGTGCACGTGCTCCAGGCCATCGGCCGCCATGTCAGTTGCAGCCTTGATCAGGAACTCACCCAGCGCCCTGAGCGTGTCCGGCTCGGCGAGAATCGAAATCTCATCCAGTTGAATGCGCCTGTCGCTGCCCACAGCGGTGCCATGCACGGTAAATTTTTTCAGCGTTTTCAACGATTGAATGCCTGTATCCATGGGTCATTTTTGAGGGGTGAGTCCGCAGCGAAAACCAGCGCCTGCAAAGCTATGGTCGGCCCCTTACTGCACCGGCAGAAAATTCATCAGCAACAGACTCTGCGCATAATTGAACCCCACCCGCCGATAGCGCTCATCCAGAATCTGCGTCAGCAAATCCAACCGCGCCACAATCTTGCCAAACTCCACGGCAAAACTCAGGTTGCTGCCCTCCTCGGAAATCTCGTTGGAGAACAGCAACAGCACGCCATTGGCATCCTGGCGCTGGCTCAGCAGCCAGGTGGCTTTTTCAATATTGCGCGCCGCATTGCTGATGAACTGCGGATCGATGGTATCGGTCATGTAGAACTCGGTCCGCCCGCCATGGGCGGTGACCAACATGCTGCCAATGGCATAGATGAAGGCCCCGACCCGATCCCCCTCAAACTCCGGGCTCAAGGAATAACTCAGGGCCGCCAGGTCGCGGCGATCTCCCAGGGCCGGCAGTGGCTGGCGTTTTTCAATGGCGTTGCGGATCTCGCGCTGGGCCGTGGTGCCGTCGGGGAACCCCGACTTGCGCCACTGGCTGGGATTGCGCAGGTAGAGCTTGCCCATCAGCAGGTACAGGCTCTGCAGGTTGTCGCGCATGCCAATGGTGGCCATGCGATCGACACTGGTCTGGAAGAATTCGTCAGGCTTGCCTTCACGAAACTGTTTGGCGATATCGCGCCCTTGCTGCTGGGTGCAGGCCGTGGTGCCAAGCATCAGCAGCGCCACCAGGAACAGGCGCGTAAAGCGGGTTTGCATCATGCAAGAAGAGGGAGCGTAGGCCATCGGCACCGGGTCGAAATTCACGGGCTGCGGCGGGGATCGGCGCGGCCAGGCCTGGTGATAGAACGCAAAACTGTAAAAAAGTGCGATGGCCGCTGCCGACCATCGCCAAATCGCTCACTCAGGAGCGTCGCAACTGACCGGGGGACACGATGATCTTGACGTTGTGTTCCTTGTTGTTGACCAGTTCCTCGAAGCCCTGGCCGACGATCTCTTCCAGCTGGATGCGTCCGGTCACCAGCGGCGCAATGTCCAGCCGGCCATCGGCGATAAAGGCGATCACATCGGCGAACTCACCGTTGTAGGCCAAGGCCCCGAGCACCTGTTTCTCGGTGGCCACCAGTTCGAAGAAGTTGAACTCGCTGGGCTCTTCGAAGATCCCCACCAGCACGCATTTGCCGGCCTTGCGGATCAGGTCGATGGCCAGCTTGGCGGTGTGCTTGTTGCCGATGCACTCGAAGCTGACATCGGCCCCCAGCCCGCCGGTCAGGCGCTTGACCTCGGCCAGGGCGTCGCATTCCTTGGGGTCGAGCACGTGGGTCGCGCCCACTTCCCGAGCCTTGGCCTTGCGCGCGCCGGACATTTCCAGGGCGATCACCTGGGCCGCGCCGGCAGCCTTGGCGCACATGATGGTGCACAGGCCGATGGTGCCGGCGCCGACCACCACCACGTTCTGCCCCAGCAGGCTGCCGGCTTTTTTCACCGCGTGCATGCCCACCGCCAGCGGCTCGATCAAGGCCCCGGCCTCGGCGGGAAAGTTCTCCGGCAAGGCGTACAGCAGGTTGGCCGGCACGTTGACCAATTCGGCGAAGGCGCCGTTGTTCATCAGCCCGGTAAAGGCCAGGTTTTCGCAGATGTTGTACAGCCCATGGGTGCAGTAGTAGCAGGTGCCGCAGTGCTGGCAGGCGTCGGCGGCCACCGGCTGGCCGACACTGAACCCCTGGACCCCTTCGCCCAGGGCGACGATCTCGCCGCAGAACTCGTGGCCGAGGATGCACTGGCCCTTGATCCCGGTCAGCGGGTGCGGCGCGTCCACCGGAATGAACACCGGCCCGGCCACGTATTCGTGCAGGTCGGAACCGCAGATGCCGCACCAGTCGACGCGGATCTGCACCCAGCCGGCGGGCGGCGCGTCGGGCAGCGGTACGTCTTCGACGCGGATATCGTGGCGGCCATGCCAGACCGCGGCGCGCATGCTCGGAACGGACTTGAGGGAAACACTCATCTTGGCTTCTCCTGATTGTTATAGGACTGCGACGGCCCCCTGGCCGCCGCAGCACACCTCAGTGCTGGCGAATGAAGTCGAGGATCAGGCGGTTGACCTGCTCCGCCGCTTCCATCTGCAGCATGTGCCCCTGCCCCGGCAGCACCTCGATCTGCGCCTTGAGATCGGCGCTGTGGCTCGCCGGAATGATCCGGTCGTCGCTGCCCCAGATCACCAGCACCGGCTGCGCGCCGTCCTGCACCACCGGGCGCAGGTCGGCCTGCTGGCGGCCGTCGGCGAACAGCGTGCCGGCCAGTTGCCCGAGGGCGTCCTGCACCCCTTCCAGGCGCTTGTACTTGAGCATGTCGTCGAGCATCTGCCGGTTCACCAGTTCGGCGTTGGAGAACAGCTGCACCAACTGCGGCTTCAGCGCGTTGCGGTTGCTGGCCTCGACAAAGCCTTGCAGGTAGTCGCCGTTGATCTCAGCGCCCAGCCCGGCGCTGCCGATCAGGGACAGGGTGCGCACGCGGTCCGGCGCCAGCCGCGCGGTGTTGAGGGACACCGCGCCGCCCATGGAATGGCCCACCAGATGGGCCACGGGAATCTCCAGGTGATCCAGCAGCGCCAGCAGCACCTCGCTCAACTCACCCAGGTCGCCCCGTTGCAGGGCCTTGGCCGATTCGCCGTGGCCCGGCAGGTCGAGGGCAATCACCCGGCGCCCGGCAGCCAGGGCTTCGTGGTTGAACAGCCAGTTGTTGAGGTCGCCGCCAAAGCCGTGCACCAGCAGCAGCGGCGTACCGCCTTCACCGCGCTCGAAATAGCGGATCAGGCGGCCGCCCAGTTCGACCTTCTGCGGCGCCGGGCCGCTGTCTTCGTCGGCGCTGTCGCCGGGCACGAAGCTGGCCTGGAACTGCGCGATCACCGCGTCGATCTCGGCGTCGCTGGCTTCGCCTTCGACCACGATGCCCAGCAGCGCGCCCACTGCCAGGGTCTCGTCCTGGCGGGCGATCTGCCGGCGCAGGATGCCGGAAAACGGCGCCTCGACGCTGCTGGAGATCTTGTCGGTTTCCACGTCCAGCACTTCATCGCCCTTGCTGATGCTCTGGCCTTCTTCCTTGAGCCAGGCATCGACCCGGCCCTCGGTCATCGACAGGCCCCACTTGGGCATGGTCAGGGTATGGATCTGGCTCATCAGCGGCTCCACTCGATCACGGTGAGCACGGCTTGTTCGATCTTCGCCGCGTCGGGGATGTACAGGTCTTCCAAGGCGTCGGAGAACGGCACCGGCGTGTGGGGCGCGGTGACCATTTCGATCGGTGCCTTGAGGGAGGCGAAGGCTTTCTGCGCCACCAGCGCCGAGATGTCGGTGGCCATGGAGCAGCGCGGGTTGGCTTCGTCGATCACCACCAGGCGCCCGGTCTTCTCCACGCTTTCCAGGATGCTGTCTTCGTCCAGCGGGCTGGTGGTGCGCAGGTCGATGACTTCGCAATCGATGCCGCGCCCGGCCAGGGCACGGGCGGCATCCAGCGCGGTGTTCACCGTGCGCCCGTAGGACACCAGGGTCACGTCCTTGCCGTCGCGCAGGAAGTTGGCCTCGCCGAAGGGAATCGCGTAGGACTCTTCCGGCACATCACCCTGCAGGCTGTAGAGCATTTTGTGCTCGCAGAAGATCACCGGGTCGTTGTCGCGGATCGCCTGGATCAGCAGGCCCTTGGCGTCGTAGGGCGACGACGGGCAGACCACTTTCAGCCCGGGGATGTGGGTCCACAGCGAGGTGAGCATTTGCGAGTGCTGGGCCGCGGCGCGCAGGCCGGCGCCGACCATGGTGCGGATCACCAGCGGGGTCTGGGCCTTGCCGCCGAACATGTAGCGAAACTTCGCCGCCTGGTTGAGGATCTGGTCCAGGCAGCAGCCGGCGAAGTCGACGAACATCAACTCGCACACCGGGCGCACGCCACGGGTGGCAGCCCCCACTGCAGCGCCGACGTAACCGATCTCCGACAGCGGGGTGTCCAGCACCCGTCCGGGGAATTGATGGTAGAGGCCTTTGGTCACCCCGAGCACACCGCCCCAAGCGTCGTTGTCGCCGGGGGCGCCGGCACCGCCCGCCACGTCTTCACCCATGATGAACACGCTGGGGTCGCGCCGCATTTCCTGGGCCAGGGCTTCATTGATGGCCTGCTGGTAACTGATTTTTCTCGCCATGATGGTGGTCTCTTGTTGTTCTGTGGGGCGTTATGGGTAAGCGACGTACACATCGCTCAGCAGATCGGCGGGGCTCGGTTTGGGGTCGGACTTGGCCTTGCGCACCGCGTCTTCGATCAGCGCGTCCACGTCGGCATCGATCTGGTCCAGCTGGCTGGCCTGCACCAGGCCCGAACGGGTGGTGCGCTCGCGGAATTGCATCAGGCAGTCGTTGTGCTCGCGGTAATGCTTGACCTCGTCGGGGGCGCGGTAGGTCTGGGCGTCGCCCTCGAAGTGGCCGTAGTAACGGGTCAGCTTGACCTCGATCAGCGACGGCCCCTCCCCGGCCCGGGCCCGTTCCACGGCGGCGCCGGCGGCTTCGTGCACGGCGAAGAAGTCAAAACCGTCCACCGTCACCCCGGGCATGCCGAAGCCGGCGGCGCGGTCGGCGATGTGGTCGCACGCCACCGACCAGTTGGAGGCCGTGGCCTCTGCGTAGCCGTTGTTCTCGGCGATGAACAGGCACGGCAGGTTCCACACCGAGGCCATGTTCATGGCCTCGAACACCGCGCCTTCGTTGGAGCCGCCGTCGCCGAAGAACACCACCGACACGCCGTCGGTGCCTTGCAGCCGGGCGGCCAGGGCAGCGCCCACCACCAGCGGCGCCCCGGCACCGACGATACCGTTGGCGCCGAGCATGCCCTTCTCGAAATCGGCGATGTGCATGGAGCCGCCCTTGCCCTGGCAGACCCCGGTCTTCTTGCCGTAGATCTCCGCCATCATCCCGTAGACGTCCACGCCCTTGGCGATGCAATGGCCGTGGCCGCGGTGGTTGGAGGCGATGCAGTCGTCGTCGCGCAGGTGGGCCATGACCCCGGCGGCGGAGGCTTCTTCCCCGGCGTAGAGGTGGACGAAACCGGGGATCTCGCCGGTGGCGAATTCCACGTGCAGGCGTTCTTCGAATGCGCGGATGGTGCGCATCACCCGGTAGGCGTGGAGCAACTGGTCAGTGGTCAGGGGTGTCGACATTTTTATTCTCCAGGGTGTCTTCGGACTGAAGGTTCACGGGGTGTTGCCGGTGATGGCGGTCGATGGCCAGCAGGCGCTGGCGCGCCGCGTGGGCCAGGACCGCGTTGACGTCGATGCTCAGCGGGCCGCCGGCATCCAGGGTGACCGTGGGCCGGTCGTGGGGGTTGAATTCGATCTCGCGCTCGCCATCCAGGGCCAGGGTGCCGGCGCTCAGGCACAGCGGCTGGGGCTCATTGGGTTGCAGGTAGCCGGCCTCCAGCACGCCGCAGCCCTGCAGCAGGCCGGGGGCCAGGGGCACCAGCAGCGCTTCGGGGGATTGCGGGTCCAGGCGCATCCAGGCGCCGTGGGGCTCCTGGCGGGTCACCGGCAACCACAGCCCGCAGAGCGCGGAAATGCCGATGGACTGGGGTTCGGCGAAGGTCACGAAGACCTCGGCCAGGTCGCTGCCACGACTGATGGCCCGGGCGCCGACGAAGGCCAGGGGCGACACCGCCACGTCCACCAGGGCCACTTCGCACAGGCCTCGGGCCGGCTCGCGCACCAGCAGGCGCTTGTTGCGCCGCAGGGCGATGTCGGCCGGCACCCGGCCGCTGGCGTAGAGCCCGCCGGCCAGCCCGGCGCTGGTGGCTTCGCGCAGTTCCGGAAAGGCGTTGTTGGTGCCGGTGGACAGGGTCAGGAGCGGGATGTCGCCAACCTCGGCAGCCACCGCCTTGTGGGTGCCGTCGCCGCCAAGCACGGCGATCAGCGCCACCCCGCGCTCGGCCATCCAGCGCGCGGCCTGGCGGGTGTCCTCGACGCTCTGGCGCAGGGTCAGGTCGAGGAACTCCAGGGCCGGCCAGTGCTGCTCCCGGGCCTGGCGGCTGCGGCTGTTCTTCTGCACCGCGGCGGCGATGCCGGTCATGTCGGTGGGCATCAGCACCTGCTCGATGCCGGTGGCGCCAAAGGCCGCCAGCAGACGCTGGATTACCGAGACCTTGTCGGTGCTGGAGAACAGCCCGGCGTTGGCGGTGAGGCGGCGCACATCACGGCCCGAAGCCGGGTTGGCGATGATGCCGACGGTCAGGGGGCGGCGGTTCATGGGCTCACCACGGGCGGAGCACAGGCAGGAGAAAACATCGGGCACCTCGTTCTTATTCTTCGATGGGCCAGTCGACGCGGGTTGCCGGGGACTGGTTGCCAAGGGCCAGAGCAAGGCCGGTGCCAGTTGTCGGAAAATCTCTGAAAAAGGCCGTTCCAGAGCGGCTGACAGGCTTGCTGCGACGCGTTGAAACCAGCCGCCCGTGAGACGTCGCATGTCAGGCTGCACGGGGCCTGGGCGAGACCTTGAGACGTTGCGTCTCACTGCCGTCCCGGCGGCGTTCGGTGCTTGTCCAGGGCGGCGGATCGGCGCTTAATGCGCCGACAACGATAAGAAGCTGCAACCGGAGGCCTTCATGCTTTCCGCACATTCCAAAGCCCATGTGGACTGCGTCAGCCGGGTCCTGAAAAACGCCGCGCACCTGCCCCAGGCGCCGGTGCCGAGCCTGATCCTCGACTCCTGGCGGCGCTCCATGGAGCAGCACCAGCTGGACCCCGGTTCGCTGCAGGGGCCGCGCATCCTCTCGGAAAACGTGCTCAAGGAATGCCGCGAGCGCTCCGAGCTGTTCCTGCGCATTGCCAGCGAAGAAGTGGCGCGCCTGCATGGCCGGGTGCGCGACGCCGACTACTGCGTGCTGCTCACCGACGCCCAGGGCCAGACCATCGACTACCGGGTGGAATCCACCTTGCGCAACGACTGCCGCAAGGCCGGGCTGTACCTGGGCACCTGCTGGTCGGAGGGTGAAGAAGGCACCTGCGGCGTGGCCGCGGTGCTCACCGCGCGCACGCCGATCACCGTGCACAAGCGCGATCATTTTCGTGCCGCCTTCATCGGCCTGACCTGCTCCGCCGCCCCGGTGTTCGATCCCCAGGGCGAGCTGCTGGGGGTGCTGGACGTATCGGCGGTGCGCTCCCCGGATGACCGCCGTTCCCAGCACCTGATCCGGCAGATGGTGGTGCAGAGCGCCCGGGAGATCGAACAGGCGTTCTTCATGAACAGCGCCCAGGGTTACTGGGTGCTGCGGGCCCATGCCAGCCCGGGTTATGTCGACAGCCAGCCGGACTACCTGCTGGCCTGGGACGACGACGGCTGCCTGCGGGCGCTGAACCCGGCGGCGCGTCATTACCTGCTGCGCCGCTATGGCCAGTTGCCGCAGCACATCACCCAGGTGTTCGACCCGCAACTGTTGCAACGCGCTCGGGACGAGGTCCTGTGCCCGCTGTCCGCCGAGCTGCATGGCCGCTTGCAGGCGCCGCGCCGGCCGCCGAGCCGCCCGCGCCTGAGCCTGGCCGGCGAGTCGCTGGACCCGCGAGTGGAACAGAGCCTGCGCCTGGCGGTGCGGGTCAAGGACCGGCATCTGCCGGTGCTGATCCAGGGCGAGACCGGTTCCGGCAAGGAAGTCTTCGCCCGCCAATTGCACCAGGCCAGCCAGCGCCGGGACCGGCCCTTTGTCGCGGTGAACTGCGCGGCGATTCCCGAGAACCTGATCGAGAGCGAGCTGTTCGGCTATGTCGCCGGGGCCTTTACCGGTGCGTCGAACAAGGGCATGCAGGGGCTGCTGCAACAGGCCGATGGCGGCACCCTGTTCCTCGATGAAATCGGCGACATGCCCCTGGCCTTGCAGACCCGCCTGCTGCGGGTGCTGGCCGAGGGTGAAGTGGCGCCGCTGGGGGCCGCGCAACGCAAGGCGGTGGACATCCAGGTGATCTGCGCCACCCACCGCGACCTGGAAGCCCTGGTGGCCGAAGGCAGCTTTCGCGAAGACCTGTATTTCCGCCTCGGTGGCGCGCGCTTTCAACTGCCGCCGCTGCGCGAACGCAGCGACCGGCTGGCACTGATCACCCAGATAGTCGAAGAGGAATCCAAGCGCTGCGGCGCGCCGGTGCAACTGGGCAATGCCGCGCTGGAGTGCCTGCTGGGCTACCGCTGGCCGGGCAACGTGCGGCAACTGCGCCACGTGCTGCGCTACGCCTGCGCCGTGTGCGAAGGGCCGCTGATCCAACTGCATGACTTGCCCGAACAACTGCGCGGCACAGCAGCCGAAGGCGCCCTGCCCGCCCAGGAAAGCGCCACCAGCCCCGAACGCCAGGCCCTGCTGGATGCCCTGGTGCGCCACCGCTGGAAACCCGTGGCGGCGGCCAAGGCCCTGGGCATTTCCCGCGCCACCCTGTACCGCCGCGTGCAGCAGCACGGCATCCAGATGCCCGGCCGCAGCCCGGTCTAACCCCAATGAAAACCTGTAGCCGCTGCTGAGCCCGCGAAGCTGCGCAAAGGTCCGCAGGGCCTTGCCTGGCGACCTCCCGCCGAATCTTCAGCGCCTTCAAAATCCCCGCGTCTCCTGCGGAGCCGTTCGCAGCCTGCGGCAGCGGCTACAGGAACCGCCCCTGCGATCCCTGCGGTCTGTGTAGCCGCTGCTGAGCCTTGGCGAAGCTGCGCAAAGGCCCGCAGGGCCTTGCCCGGCGGTCTCCCGCCGAATCTTCAGCGCCTTCAGAATCCCCGCGTCTCCTGCGGAGCCGTGCGCAGCCCGCGGCAGCGGCTACAGGAACCGCCCCTGCGCCCCCCCTGCGGTCTGTGTAGCCGCTGCTGAGCCTTGGCGAAGCTGCGCAAAGGCCCGCAGGGCCTTGCCCGGCGATCTCCCGCCGAATCTTCAGCGCCTTGGAAGTCCCCCCGCGTCTCCTGCGGAGCCGTTCGCAGCCTGCGGCAGCGGCTACAGGAAGCGGCCCTGCGATCCCTGCGGTCTGTGTAGCCGCTGCTGAGCCTGCGAAGCTGCGCAAAGGTCCGCAGGACCTTGCTTGGCGATCTCCCGCCGAATCTTCAGCGCCTTCAAAATCCCCGCATCTCCTACGGAGCCGTGCGCAGCCTGCGGCAGCGGCTACAGGAAGCGGCCCTGCGATCCCTGCGGTCTGTGTAGCCGCTGCTGAGCCTTGGCGAAGCTGCGCAAAGCTCCGCAGGGCCTTGCTTGGCGGTCTCCAGTCGAATCTTCAGCGCCTTGGAAGTCCCCCGCGTCTCCTGCGGAGCCGTGCGCAGCCTCCGGCAGCGGCTACAGGGTGGGGTTGAGGCGGGCGCGGTAGCGCCCGGGGCTTTCGCCGGTCCATTTCTTGAACGCGCGGTGGAAGGCGCTGGGCTCTTGAAAACCGGTGAGTTCGGCAATCTCGCTGATGCTGACGTGGGTGCGGCGTAGCAGTTCGACGGCGACGCCGCGGCGCACTTCGTCCTTGATCTCCTGGTACGAGCCGCCCTCGCGCTCCAGGCGCCGGCGCAGGGTGCTGGCGCTCATCTGCACTTCGCGGGCGAAGGCTTCCAGGGTCGGCCACTGGCTGTAGTGGCTGCCCCGCAGGCGTTGGTGCACCTGGCGGGTCAGGCCGTGCTGGTTGCGAAAACGGATCACCAGCCATTGCGGGGCGCTGCGCAGGAAGACCTTGAGCGAGGCCAGGTCCTGGACCACCGGTAGGCGCAGGAAGCGGCTGGCGAATTCGATCTCGGTGCGCCCGGCATTCCAGCTCAGGTTGCTGCCCCACAGCAGCGCATCGTCGCTGAGGCTCAGGCGGGAATGGCGAAAGTCGGCGCGGTCGATGGGGATCCGCCGCCCGCCCAGCCAGCACAGCAGGCTGATGATCAGCACCAGCAGGGTTTCTTCGGCGTAGTGACCGCGCAGCGGGTCGGCGCAGTGGCTTTCAACGCTGATCACCGCGCGCTTGCCGCGCACGCTGAGGTGGGCGCCGACGTCCCGTAAAAACAGGCCAAAGTTGTTCAGGCACTGGCGCAGGGCCTTCTCCAGGTTGGGTTCCTGGATCAGTCCGCGGCAGATCAGGGCAAAGGCCCCCGGCGGCATGCCCCGGGAGTCGAGCTGGAAGAATTCGTCCTGCAATTCGCGGATCTGGATCAGCCACAGGGCGGCAAAGGCGCTGCCGGGCACCCGCGCCCGGGGCTGGTCGAGCAGCGCCGGGTCGATGCCGGCCTCCCTCAGCACCGCCGCCAGCCGCTGCGGCTGCTCACGCAGGGCGTGGGTCATCACCCGGACAAAGTAGACCGCGACCGAATCCGTTTCACGCATGTAGAGGCTGTGCTCCCGTAGCAGGACCTATGGCAAAAAACGCCAGCACCCTTGACCGCTTTCGGCATAGGCCGGCCACCGTGTGCGGCTCTAGACTCGCGCTGGATAACGCGCTGGGCAAGGCAACTGCGCCATGCTCCGCGAAGGCCATGAACAAAGGAAGAGCTGAAGATGAATCTTGCGAATATCGGGGTGATCGGCGCCGGCACCATGGGCAACGGCATTGCCCAGGTCTGCGCCCAGGCGGGCTTCGACGTGACCCTGCTGGACATCGCCCAGGGCGCCCTGGAAAAGGCCCTGGCCACCATCGGCAAGAACCTCGACCGGCAGGTGAGCAAGGGCACCCTGAGCGAAGGCGACAAGCTCGCCGCCCTGGGTCGGATCCGCATCAGCACCGACTACAGTGCGCTCAAGGACGCGCAGCTGGTGATCGAAGCCGCCACCGAGAACCTCGACCTCAAGCTCAAGGTGCTGCAGCAGATCGCCGCCCAGGTCAGCGCCGAGTGCGTGATCGCCTCCAACACCTCGTCGCTGTCGATCACCCAGCTGGCCGCCAGCGTCAGCGCGCCGGAGCGTTTCATCGGCTTGCATTTTTTCAATCCGGTGCCGGTGATGGGCCTGATCGAGGTGATCCGCGGCCTGCAGACCAGCGACGCGACCCACGCCCTGGCCATGAATATGGCCGAGCGCCTGGGCAAGACCGCGATCACCGCCGGCAACCGCCCGGGTTTTGTGGTCAACCGCATCCTGGTGCCGATGATCAACGAGGCGATCCTGGTGTTCCAGGAAGGCCTGGCCAGCGCCGAGGACATCGACGCCGGCATGCGCCTGGGCTGCAACCAGCCGATCGGCCCGCTGGCCCTGGCCGACCTGATCGGCCTGGACACCCTGCTGGCGATCCTCGAAGCCTTCTACGACGGCTTCAACGACAGCAAGTACCGCCCCGCGCCGCTGCTCAAGGAAATGGTTGCCGCCGGTTACCTGGGGCGCAAGACCGGTCGGGGTTTCCATCACTATGGCTGAGCGCTGCTCACGCTTTGCCGAAAGCCGCGACAAGGCCCTGGAGCTGTTCGCCAGCAAGGGCTTCGGCCAGGTCGGCATGCGTGAGCTGGCGAGCCATCTGGGGCTGACCCCGGGCTCGCTGTACCACCATTACCCGAGCAAGCAGCACCTGCTGCTGGACCTGATCGAAGAGTTCTTCGATGAGCTGCACAGCACCCTCAAGCGCCTGCAACGGCGCAAGTTGCAGGGCGACTGCCTGCCGGCGCTGATTCGCGCCCACCTGAAGCTGCACCGGGAGTTGCCGCGGCATTTTCGCCTGGTGGAACGTGACAGCGGCTGCCTCAATCCCGACCAGCAACTGCGGGTCGGGCAATTGCGCGAGCGTTACGAGCAACAGCTGCTGCAACTGCTGGGCACCCCGCCCAGCCTTGGCCCGCAAGCCCAGCGCGCCGCCGCCCATGCCCTGGCCAACCTGCTCAACAGCGCCCCCAGCTGGTTCAGCGAGCAACCGCTGGCCGAGCGTGAACGTGAGGCGCTGCTGGAAAACCTGCTCAGCGGCGCCATCGAGCGCCTGCTGGGTGGCGCACCGCTGCACAGCGCGGTGGCCTGAGCCTCAGCGCAGTTGCAGCGGGTCCACCAGGCCGGCGGCAATCGCCATGCCCACCAGTTGCGGCAGGTGCTCGGCCTGCATGCGCTTCATCACCCGTGAGCGGTACAGGTCGATGGTCTTGACGCTGACCCCCAGCTGTTCGGCGATCTCGCGGTTGCTGTAGCCCTGCACCAGAGGCAGCAGCACGTCCTTCTCCCGCGGCGTCAGGCTCTCCAGCAGCGCCTGCACCCGGGCCTGCCCGGCGCTCTGGTGCTGATGACGGTCGGCGCGGCTCAGGGCCTGCTGCACGCTGTCCAGCAGCAGCTGTTCGTTGTAGGGCTTCTCGATGAAATCCACCGCACCGGCCTTGAAGGCACGGACCACGATGGGCACGTCGGCGTGGCCGCTGACAAAAATCAGCGGCAGGTGGATATCGCGCTGGCGCAACTCTTCCTGGACATTCAGCCCGCCCATGCCGGGCATGCGCACATCCAGCAGCACGCAGGCATTGAGGCTGGGGTCGCAGTGTTCGAGAAACTCCCGGCCGCTAGTGAAGGGCACGGCCTTGAGCCCCACCGACTCCAGGAGCCAGACGGTGGAGTCGAGCATGCCCGGGTCGTCGTCAACCACGTACACCAGCTGCTGCGCCTCACTTGTCATTGCCTTGCTCCTGTTGTCGGGTGGGAAGTTGCATCGGGATCGGCCGGGGCCGTGGCCGGCAGGTGGCAGCACATCGTCAAGCCACGCTCCTGGAGCTGAGCCTGCAAGTCGCCACCAAAGCCTTCGACGATGCTGCGGCTCATGGACAGTCCGAGCCCCAGGCCATTGGCCTTGCTGGTGTAGAACGGGGTGAACAGCTGGGGCAACTGCTCGGCAGACACCCCGGGGCCCTGGTCGCTGACGCTGATCCGCACCCCGCCCTCGGCCGCCGCTTCGGCGCCCAGCACAATGTGCGAGCCTTGCTGTGGATGCACTTCGCGATTGGCTTCGATGGCGTTGCGCAGCAGGTTCAGCAGCACCTGTTCCAGCAGCACCCGGTCGGCGTACACCGGCGGCAGATTATCCGCCAGGCGCAGCTCGATCGCCACCTGACAGGACTGGGCTTCCCAGGCACACAGGCGCACGGTTTCCCGGGCCACTTCGGCGATGTCCAGGGCCTGCACCCGGCGCCCGCCTTTGCGCAAGAAGGCCCGCAGGCGCTTGATCACTTCGGCGGCGTGGGTCGCCTGTTCGGCGATTCGCTCCAGGCCCTGGGCGACCTTGCGGACCGCCTCGGGCTGGGTGTCCAGGGCTTGCAGGTAACGTTGGCTGGCATTGGCGTAGTTGACCACTGCGGCCAGCGGCTGGTTGATCTCGTGGGCGATGCCCGAGGCCAGTTCGCCCAGGGTCACCAGCCGCGCGCTGTGGGCCAGTTCGTCCTGGTGATGGCGCTGCTGGGCCTCGCGCAGTTCGCGCTCGCTCTGGTCGTGGGCCACCAGGGAATAGAAGCGCTCGCCACTGGCCGCGCGGTGGGCCAGGAGCATCAGCGACACCGGCACCGAACTGCCGCCCGCCGGCGGTTGCAGGCGTGTCTCGACGCTCCAGCGGCCGCTGCGCTCGGCACAGCTCCAGCCTTCCTGTTGCAGGCTCTGCAGCACTTCCTGGCTGAGGATCGCCGCCAGCTCCGGCATCGCCTGCCCGGCGGCAAGCCCCAGGGTGCGCCGCGCGGCCGGGTTGAGGTAGGTCACCGCGCCGCCGGGCTGGATGAACAGCACCGGGTCGGGGTTGGCCTCTACCACTTCGGCCAGGCGCCGCTTGTTCTCTTCGGCCTGGACCCGGGCGGTGATGTCCCGGGACACCGCCACCACTTCCACCACGGTGCCGGTGTAGGTGTCGCGGATGCCCCGGCAGGCGGTTTCGAACCACAGGTAATGACCGTCGCGATGGCGGATGCGGTAGGTCATGGTGTGGTAGCCGTCTTGCTCCAGGGCGTCGCGGGTGCGCTGCATCAGCCCGGCCAGATCCTGACTGTGGAACAGGCTGCGGGCCAGCAGCCCGCGCAGTTGTTCGGGCCAGTAGCCCAACAGGGTCCAGGAGGCCGGCGAGGCATCGAGGAAGGTGCCGTCCGGGGTGTGCCGGGAAATCAGGTCGGTGGTGTTTTCGGTGATCAGCCGGTACAGGCGCCGGGCCCGGGCCGACTCGCGCTCGGCCTGGACCTGGGCGGTGGCCTCCTGACAGCGCGCCAGCACCCGCTGGTGCAGGGGGTCGGGAATGAAGCTCCAGAGCAGGATGCGTTCGCCCCACTGGGCTTCCACCTGTTCGATGGCACGCTGCTGCTCCAGGCAGGCCCGTACCAGGGCCGGGTGGTTGATCGGCAGCAGGGCCGCGAGATCGCCAGTGGCCGCATCGTCCAGCCATTGGCGCAATGCCGGGTTGAGGTCCAGCGGCTGCGCCTGGGCGTCCAGCAGCAGGCTCGGTTGCGGGTCGTGGCCGAGCCAGGGCGAGTCCGGCAGCTGGCCTTGGCGCTGTAGCTGCAACCAGCGGCTCAGGTGGGTGGAGGTGGGCATGGTCGATCAACCTGTGGGTGGCAACAGCGAAGATTCAATATAGTACAACTACTATACAACTCAGGCAGTACTTCCATATCAATCGACAAACAGTATATAAAAGACCCCGGATAAGTCACCGAGCGCCTGTAAAAAGCCTCGGCCAATAGAGCTAATAATCAGCCACCGGGTACCCGAACCATGTCCATCTACGAGCAAGGCCTCGCGCCGTCTGCCGTCAACCATATCGCCCTCTCCCCCTTGAGCTTCATCGAACGCACCGCTGCGGTTTACCCCGATTATCCGGCGGTGATCCACGGTTCGATCCGCCGCACCTGGGCCCAGACCTACAGCCGCTGCCGGCGTCTGGCCTCGGCCCTGGCCGGGCGCGGTATCGGCAAGAACGACACGGTGGCGGTGATGCTGCCGAATATCCCGGCGATGCTCGAAGCGCATTTTGGCGTGCCGATGATCGGCGCCGTGCTCAATGCCCTCAACGTGCGCCTGGACGCCGAGGCCATCGCCTTCATGCTGGCCCACGGCGAAGCCAAGGTGTTGATCGCCGACCGCGAGTTCCATGAGGTGATCCACGCCGCCGTGGCCATGCTCGACCACCCGCCCCTGGTGATCGACCTTGACGACCCCGAGTACGGCGAAGGCCAGCCGGTCAGCGATCTGGACTACGAGGCCTTTCTCGCCGAGGGCGATCCGGAGTTTGCCTGGCAGTGGCCGGACGACGAGTGGCAGGCCATCGCCCTGAACTACACCTCGGGCACCACCGGCAACCCCAAGGGCGTGGTCTATCACCACCGCGGCGCCTACCTCAATGCCCTGGGCAACCAGATGACCTGGGCCATGGGCAACCACCCGGTGTACCTGTGGACCCTGCCGATGTTCCACTGCAACGGCTGGTGCTACCCCTGGACCGTCACCGCCCTGGCCGGGGTGCATGTGTTCCTGCGCCGGGTCGACCCGCAGAAGATCCTCAACCTGATCCGCGAGCATCAGGTCACTCACCTGTGCGGCGCGCCCATCGTGCTCAATGCCCTGGTGAACATGCCGGATTCGGCCAAGGCGGCCATCGACCACCCGGTCAACGCCATGGTGGCCGGGGCCGCGCCACCGGCCAAGGTGATCGGCGCCGTGGAGGAGATGGGCATCAAGGTCACCCACGTCTACGGCCTGACCGAGGTCTATGGTCCGGTGACCCTGTGTGCCTGGCACGCGGCCTGGGACGAACTGCCGCTGGAGCAGCGGGCGCAGATCAAGTCGCGCCAGGGCGTGCGCTACCCGACCCTGGAAGGGGTGATGGTGGCCGATCCGAAAACCCTCGAACCCATGCCCCGGGACGGCCAGACCATCGGTGAGATCTTCATGCGTGGCAATACCGTGATGAAGGGCTACCTGAAGAACCCCACGGCCACCGCCGAAGCCTTCGAGGGCGGCTGGTTCCACACCGGCGACCTGGGGGTGACCCACCCGGACGGCTACATCGAAATCCGCGACCGGCTCAAGGACATCATCATTTCCGGCGGCGAGAACATCTCCACCATTGAGCTCGAAGGCGTGCTCTATCGCCACCCGGCGGTGCTGGAAGCGGCAGTGGTGGCCCGGCCCGACGAAAAATGGGGCGAAACCCCCTGCGCCTTCATCACCCTCAAGGCCGATCACCAGGACGTGAGCGAAGCCGAGATCATCACCTTCTGCCGCGAACACCTGGCGGGCTTCAAGGTGCCGCGCACCGTGGTCTTCAGCACATTGCCCAAGACCTCCACCGGCAAGATCCAGAAGTTCGTCCTGCGCGACCTGGCGAAAAACCTCTAGCCTGACTGCACCAGACCCAGCTCCCGAGGGAGCTGGCTTGCCAGCGCAAAGCGCTCTGACGGCCCCAACACCCACAGGGGCCGGCTTGCCAGCCAAGGCGCTGGCAGCGACGCCTTCGCCGGTCAGTCGGCTCCTACAATGGGTTGGTGCGGTCATTTTCGATTCATGCGGCCACGGCCGTTCAACCTCCCCTTTTGCCCGAGGTTCCTGCAATGCCCGAATTCAACGCTCCGCTGCGCGATATGCGCTTTGTCCTGCATGAAGTGTTCAACGCGCCCAAGCTCTGGGCCCGTCTGCCGGCCCTGGCCGATACCGTGGACGGTGACACCGCCGACGCCATTCTCGAAGAAGCGGCCAAGGTCACCGGCAATCTGATCGCCCCGCTCAACCGCAGCGGCGACGAGGAAGGCGCCAGCTGGCACGCCGGGCAGGTACGCACCCCGGCCGGTTTCAAGGAGGCCTACAGCACCTATATCCAGGGCGGCTGGGTCGGCCTGAGCGGCAACCCGGCCTACGGCGGCATGGGCATGCCGAAGATGCTCGCGGTGCAGTTCGAAGAGATGCTCTACGCCGCCAACTCCAGCTTCGCCCTGTACTCGGCCCTGAGTTCCGGGGCCTGCCTGGCCATCGACGCCCACGCCAGCGAAGCGCTCAAGCAGCTGTACCTGCCACCGATGTACGAAGGCCGCTGGGCCGGTTCCATGTGCCTGACCGAGGCCCACGCCGGCACCGACCTGGGGATCATCCGCACCCGCGCCGAACCCCAGGCCGACGGCAGCTACCGGATCAGCGGCAGCAAGATCTTCATCACCGGCGGCGAGCAGGACCTGACCGAAAACATCATCCACCTGGTGCTGGCCAAGCTGCCGGACGCCCCGGCCGGGCCCAAGGGCATCTCGCTGTTCCTGGTGCCGAAGATCCATGTCGACGCCAACGGCGTGCTCGGCGCGGCCAACGCGGTGAGCTGCGGTTCCATCGAACACAAGATGGGCATCAAGGCCTCGGCCACCTGCGTGCTGAACTTCGACGGCGCCAGCGGCTGGCTGATCGGCGAGGCCAACAAGGGCCTGGCGGCGATGTTCACCATGATGAACTACGAGCGCCTGTCCATCGGCATCCAGGGCATCGGCTGCGCCGAGAACTCCTACCAGAACGCCCGCACCTACGCCCGCGAACGCATCCAGAGCCGCTCCCCGGCCGGCCCGGTGGCCAAGGACAAGATCGCCGACCCGATCATTGTCCACCCCGATGTGCGGCGCATGCTGCTGACCATGAAGGCCATGACCGAAGGCGGCCGGGCCTTCGCCAGCTACGTCGGCCAGCAGCTGGACCTGGCCAAGTTCGCCGACCAGCCCGTTGAGCGCCAAAACGCCGAAGCCCTGGTGGCGCTGCTGACCCCGGTGGCCAAGGCCTTCTTCACCGACACCGGGCTGGACAGCTGCGTGCTCGGCCAGCAGATCTTCGGCGGCCACGGCTACATTCGCGAATGGGGTCAGGAGCAACTGGTGCGCGATGTGCGCATCGCCCAGATCTACGAAGGCACCAACGGCATCCAGGCCCTGGACCTGTTGGGGCGCAAGGTGGTGGGCAACGGCGGCGTGGCCCTGCGCCTGTTCACCGGCGAGATCCGCGACTACGCCTACCTGCCCGGCGCCGCCTACGCCGCCGAACTGCTGGACGCGGTGCAGCGCCTGGAAGACCTCAGCGACTGGCTGCGCGAGCAGGCGGCGCAGAACCCCAATGCGGTGGGCAGCGCCTGCGTCGAATACCTGCAACTGTTCGGTTACGTGGCCTATGCCTACCTGTGGGCGCGCATGGCCCAGGTAGCCGAGCACAAGCGCTCCGAGGACGACGGTTTCTACGGCGCCAAGCTGGCCACCGCGCGCCTCTACTTCAGCCGCCTGCTGCCGCGCATCCTCAGCCTGGAGCAGAGCATTCGCGCCGGCAGTGACTCGCTGTTCGGCCTGGACGCCGAGCACTTCTGAGGGCCTGGGCAGGGCGCCCGCCGCCCTGCCCCGTGCCGGTAAAAAAGCCGCGCCCGCAGGTGCAAAACCTCGGGCGCCGCTGCATACTCCGCGCACCCGAGCACCGCCCAAGGAAGAAACGTGTTGGCCCCCGCCCTGATCGTCGCCAGCTCAGCCATCGTGCTGCTGCTCGGCAGCCTGCACCTGATCTACACCTTCGCCAGCGACAAATTCCAGCCCCGAGATCCGGCCCTGGCCGAACGCATGCGCCAGGTGTCGCCAATGATCAGCGGCCAGACCAGCCTGTGGCGGGCCTGGGTCGGCTTCAATGCCAGCCATAGCCTGGGGGCGATGTTGTTCGGCCTGGTCTATGGCTACCTGGCCTGGCTGCACCCGGTCCTGCTGCTGGAAGCCCGCGGCCTGCTGCTGATCGGCCTGGGCTTTCTCGCCAGCCTGTGGCTGCTGGCGATCCGTTACTGGTTCCGTATTCCCCTGGCGGGCATCAGCCTCGCCCTGGTGCTGTTCGCGGCTGCCTGCGGTTTGCTGTTCGTCTGAATCCAACCCACCACTCCCCCTCGTCGGTCCTGTCATTTTAGAGTTCCTTCATGTCCCGCCTGTACACCCTCTGGTCCCGGCTCTACTACCCACTGTGCTGGATCGCCGTCGCCGCGCCCCTGGCCAGCATGATCCATTGCAACCTGAACCTGATCGTGCCCCGGGAGGTCGGCGGCACCTTGTTCGGCGGCTCCATGGGCTTTGTGATGTACCTGGGCGGCTGGGCCCTCAGCGTCCTGGGCCTGGTGCTGGCGCTGCTGACCCGGGTGCCCGGCGCGCGTCTGGCCTGGATCGTCGCCGGGCTGGCGCAGTTGCTGCTGGGCCTGTGGTGGCGGATCAACTACCCGGATGATTTCGACGGCAACCTGCTCTTCAGCATCCAGCCCCGAGAGCTGGACTATGTGATGGTCTTCGGCTTCGCCCTGGTCTACAGCGGCGTCTACCTGTTGCGTCAGCAGCGGCTCAAGCCGCGTCCACCCGCCAATGGCAATCTGCTCGCGCTGCGCACCCTGTGGGCCCTGGTGCTGGCGGCGACCTTCATCCTCCCACCGCTGCTGGCCATCACCCGCAAGCCACTGCCCTATTGCGCCTTCGACCGGGCCGGCAATCAGTTGAGCGTGTGCCTGGGCCCGGGCACCCGGGTGATTGTCGACTGAACGGCCCCCTGACTTCATTCCTCCTTTTCTTGACCTTGATGAGTGTGCCCATGTCTCGCCTGTTTACCCTGTGGTTGTGGCTGTACCGCCCCCTGTGCTGGATCGTCGTCGCCATCCCGCTGTCGGTGATGCTGTTGTGCGACGTACAGATGATGCAACCGCGGGATGTCAGCGGCACGCTGTTCGGCGGGGGCATGGGTTTTCAGCTGTACCTGTTTGCCTGGGTGCTGTGCCTGATCGGCCTGGTCCTGGCCCTGCTGACCCGGATGCCCGGCGCGCGCCTGGCGTGGCTGCTGGCCGGGCTGGTGCCCTTGCTGCTGGGGGCCTGGTGGCGGCTCACCTACCCGGATGATGAAGATGGCAGCCGCTCCTTCAGCCCCCAGGACTGGGAACTGGACTACATGATGGGCATCGTGTGCCTGTTCGTTATCAGCGGCCTGTACTTCTACTGGCGCCGACGCCTCGTCTCACGGCCCGCCGCCACCAACGCCGATGTGCTGTTTCTGCAGACCCTGTGGGCGCTGGTCCTGGCGGCGGCGTTCATCCTCCCGCCGCTGAGTTTCATCAAGCAGCAATCCCTGCCCCGCTGCGCGTTCAACAAGGCTGGGGAGCAATTGACCGTGTGCCTGAGCGATGATCCGAACGAGCAGGTCATTGTCGACTGACCCGGCGTTTGCAGCAGCCCGGACAGAAAAAAGCCCCGAACCGATCGGGGCTTTTTTTCTGCCGGCTGCTATCGACGCTGGGTGGCCGGTGCCTCCCTGCGCACCGGCAAGGCGGCGGCAAAGGCCAGGGCTTCTTCCCGGGTGCCAAAAGTGGCGAGCCGGTCACCCGGGGTGCAGACCTTCCAGGGGCCGTGGTTGACGCTCAATACCTGATAACCGTTGATCTGCAACTTGTTCAACAGTGGCGTACTCATGGACACCTCCTTTTTGTCAGCGTGCCTGGGGCTTGGCCGTTTTACCTTACACCCGCAGAACCATCCGGCGACGGCCGCATGTCGGCGCTCGGTCATTTCCTCAGGTTGGCCAGAGGGTCGTAGGCGCGCGAACGCTTGCGCTGATGCTCGGGTTCGGGCTGATCCAGGGGCGCCCTGGCCGGGCCCACCGGATCGACCTGGGGGTCGGCGAGGTCTGGCGAATCGGGGTCGAAACCCGGGTCGTGGTGATTCGAGGCGTGCTCGGACGAGCGCGGCCCCGTGGGGGGCTTGGCAGCCATGGTCAGCTCCTGTGCTAGCCCGCAAAAGGACGGGGACAGCCGTTGGATCGCGATCCGTTCCCAGGGTGCCGGCCAGCGGACCAATGGCCACCGGCAAATTGCATTGCACGGCGCAGCGTCGCAGGATGACGCCCTGATCCACAACCGCTGAAAAGGAAGTGCTGATGACGATTCGTGCCGTGGTTTTCGATTTTGGTGGCGTGCTGTTCGACTGGAGCCCGCACCACCTGTACCGCCAACTGATCCCCGACGACCAGCGTCGCCAGTGGTTCCTCGACACCGTCTGCACCCAGGCCTGGAACACCCAGCAGGACGCCGGCCGGCCCCTGGCCGAAGCGACCCGCAGCCTGGTGGCCGAACATCCCGAGCATGCGCCGTTGATCGAGGCCTATTACGGGCGCTGGCCGGAGATGCTCAAGGGACCGCTGGAGGAAGGCGTGGCCCTGCTGGAGGACCTGCACCAGGCGCAGATGCCGCTGTTCGGGTTGACCAACTGGTCCCAGGAAACCTTTCCCTATGCCTGGGAGAATTACCCGTTTTTGCAGAAGTTTCGCGACATTGTGGTGTCGGGGCAGGAGCGGCAGATCAAGCCCGATGCCGAGATCTATCACACGGCCTTGGGGCGCATTCGTGCGCATTTGCCGGGGGTGGCGCCTGAGGAGTTGGTGTTCATTGATGATCATGCGCCGAACATCGTCGCGGCCAGAGCGTTGGGGTGGCGGGCGATTCATCACATGGCCGCGGGGGAGACGCGGCGGCAGTTGGGGGAGTTGGGGGTGGTTTGAGTC